>JBBRVS010000061.1:0-25792 GCA_038246645.1 Pyrinomonadales bacterium | reverse complement strand
TCTCGCGCTCATGCAAGCGGGACGCTCGCGCTCCAGTCGTGCGTAACATCAGTTATTAAACAAAATTCAAGCCGCAAAAAAGCACAAAAAACGCAAAAGAAATTTTGAGAATTTTGTGCTTTTTTGCGGCTATAAAATTAATTATTCAGCTTTTGCTGCTTTGGCTTTTCCGCCTTTGATGGTCATTTCATTCAAAATCCAGCCGGCATCGCCGAATTTTTCCGTCACGAAAAGAACGTAGCGAATATCAACGGCGATCGTCCGACCGTAATTCGGATTGAAGAAAATATCATTTCCGAGCCCTTCGTAATTTCCGTCGAAAACCACGCCGACTTGTTCGCCGTCGCCGTTTAAGATCGGGCTTCCGCTGTTGCCGCCGATAATGTCGGTCGTGGCGAGAAAATTAACCGGAACGGAATCGCCGACTCCGTATCTGCCGAAATCCTTGCTCTTTTGCAAATCTTTGAGTTTGCTTGGAACATTAAACGGAAAAATTCCCGTGTCTTTGTCAATCGTTCCTTTAAGAGTTGTAAACGGCGTATAAGTTACGGCTTCGCGCGGGCTGTAGCCTTGAACATTTCCAAAAGTAAATCTGAGCGAAGCGTTCGCGTCCGGGTACGGCGTGATGCCTTTCATTTCCGCCATTCCTTGTTGATAAAGCAGACGTAAATTTTCGATCTCCGAATTAAATCTTGCCGAGACGACATTGACTTCCGCTCTTGCTTCCGACAAACCGACGACCAAATCAACGATTTTTTGATATTTGTCTTTCAGTTCGTCCAAAGACATTCCGTAAAGTTTGGCAATATCTTCCGCCGAATCGAAATCGGGATTTTCGGCGATGGATTTGGCAAGTTCGGCTTCCGCATCGCGGCGTTCCTTGCCCGTCAAACCTCTGAATAAATTTTCAACCGGTTCAAATTTTTGTCCCGCAGGAAGTTCTGCCGTCGAGCGCAGAAAGAATTTGAGCATCGCCGTTTCAACCATTGGTTCGCGGTCTTTAAAAGCGGCTTCGATTCCGGCGCGGATTTTTTTTCCCTCTTCATCGTTGCCTAATTTTTTTCCGAAGGAAACAGCTTGAATCGCGTTGTAAATCTGTTGAAAAGCCGGAGTTACGCCGGGACTGGGAAATGTTCTGAGAACGCGGTCGCGGGCGGACATCGCATAAAATTCATCGGAAATTTTTGAAAGATTTGCTAAAACCTGTCCGTATTTTGCCTGCCGCGCCGCATCCTTTTTAATCCACTCGGCAAATGTCGTTTCTTCCGCCTTTCGGGTATTGACAAAATCGGCGCGATTAATTGCAAAAACGTTTCCTTCATAAACTTTGACGGAATTATTCAAACTGAAAATCTGATCCTGTAATCTTATGCGTTTTTCTTCGCTTTCTTCACTCGCTTTTTGCAAGGCTTCGCTCCACGCTTTCAAATAACCCGACAGAAAAGGGAAATTGACATTTTGCGAATAATCAACCGATTGACTTTCGCGGTAGCGCGTCGTGCCGCCCGGATAGCCGAGAACGAAAACGAAATCGTTCGTATCAAGACCGTCGAGCGAGATCGTCAGATGTTTTTTCGGTTTGAACGGAACATTATTCGGCGAATATTCCGCAAAACTTCCGTCCGGCGCGACGTATGCCCGCATAAACGTAAAATCGCCGGTGTGGCGCGTCCATTCGAAATTATCGGGGTCGCCGCCGAAGAATCCGATGTTTTGCGGCGGTGCGTACACGACGCGAACGTCTTTGATTTCCTGCGTTTCATAAAGAAAATAAAAGAAACCGCTGTTTAATGCTTGGACGCGAATCATCGAATTCGGCGTTTTGGCTTTTTCCTGCGTTTCTAATGTTTCGATATTTTTCTTGATCGCATTGGCACGCGCTTCGCCGCTCAAATTTGAAGTGCCGTTTAAGATTCTATCAGTTACATTTTCAACCCGTTTGGTCAAAAGAAGGGTGTAACCTTTTGCCGGAAGTTCATTGGCAATCGAATCGGCTTTATATCCGTTTTTGGCGTTATCTTTTTCCGGCGTTGAAGAAGAAACGAGTGCGTCGAAGGCAACGTGATGATTGGTTAAGATCAAACCGTTGGCGGAAACGAATTCGCCCGTTCCGAAACCGCCGCTGCCGATGTTGACGCGCATAATCGCATCGGAGAGCGAAACGCCGTTCGGATTGTAAATATCAATCGGTTTGATCTTCAAGCCTCTTTTTTGCAAATTAAGATTGCTGATCTGATCGGGCGTGAACATTCCCTCGTCGAAATTTGCAAACGCAAAAGACACCGAACCCATTGACACGGCGAACATTAGTAAAACGGTCGAAAAAATATTTAACTTTAAGCGCATAGATTTTATAGATTCCTTCTTATTGGATTTTGTAAATTGCTTTTGATCATTTGATTTTACTGGAAAAATTGAAAAAAGTCTTTTCCGGCTCTAATATCAAAATAAAAAAGTGTGCCGAAATTTCGGCACACTTTTTATTTTGTTTTGAAATTTAACTATTGTTTCAATTCCGTCGGTTCGGGCGGCAGAAAGCGGCGCGGATTGATTGCCTTTTCGCCAAGGCGCAGTTCGTAATGAAGATGCGGACCGGTCGAACGTCCGGTCGAGCCGACCAAGCCGATCATTTGTCCGCGCTGAATTACATCGCCCGATTGAACTTCGGCTTTCGAAAGATGTCCGTAGCGCGTTGATAAACCGTTGCCGTGATCAATTTCGATCATATTTCCGTAACCGCCTTGCCAACCTGATTTAACGACCGTTCCGTTTGCCGGAGCGACGATGATGTCGCCGCGGTCGCCGTCAATATCCATTCCCGCATGAAATTCGTAGGAACGTCCGCCGAACGGATTGCGGCGAAAACCGTATTCGTTGTTGATTTTGCCGAGATGCGACCACATTGTCGGCAAAAATGCCGGATTGCTCGTGGTTTCAATGACGCGAAGCTGTTGCTCCATTTCGGCTTCTTCATTTTCTGATTCGATTGTCAGTTGAAATTCCGAAGTCGGTCCGCCGCTGTTGATCGTGTATTTTTCAGCAGAATCGGGGCGGTCGTAATTGAATGATTGCGGTTTTTTTGATTTGGAAGGATTGGCAGCGATTGTCGTTTGGGTTGGATTTATTTGATTATCGGCTAGATTATGATTGCTTTTAATAAATGAAGTAAAACCGAATGAAAATAAACCGATTAATAGTATTAAACCTGCCGTGCCGCTGTGAATCAGTTTCTTTGAAACCTCATAGCGGCGAATATGAATTTTAGATTTAGACGAATATGATAGTAAAAAACTGTATTTATTGTCGTCTTTCTGCATTATGCTTTTTTGCTCCTTATTTTTATGATTTTACGCCGGTGATTTTTATTGCAAATCCCGACGCGTAGAATCACGTGAGCGCATCTTTGCACTACTGACGCGAATCCTTATATAAGAGGATATTTAAGTGTTTGAAAATAAAGACTTAAACACTTCTCTTTAGGTGTAGTTATAATTTATTTTTTTCTTTTTGCTTTTAATATAAGTTAGGAACGTAGCACAAGCCATCACAAATAGCAAGTAGCCTTAAAATATTTGCAATGGCTGAAATTCGAATTGAAACAATAGTTTCCGGTTATACTACGGTTATTCTTTTGATTTTTGTTTATCTCTGAACGCGCGGAAAACCAGCAGCGCGACTCCAAGGAAAAGAGCGACGAAAGCGAAAATTACTAAAAACTTGATCGCGACTGTCAAAAAACCGATGAAAGCGATAATTTGTTTAAGTAATGAAATAACCAAAGCCAAAATGACGAAGATGCTTCCCCATTTATCGGCTATTGTCAGATAGCTGACCGAACCGATCAGTGCGGCAAGACTTCCGGCGATTCCTGTTGCTTTTAACCAAAACGGCATAATATAAACCTCTCGATACTACTTGATTTATCGGGTAAATTTCTGCTTTTATAAAAAGCGGAAAATTAACCCGTTACTATCATACTAAATTTGTTACCTGTTTTTCCAACTCTTTGAGCGAACTTGTGTCGGAAATTCGTTTTCCGGGTCAAAATTCTCTGCTTGAAAGTTCGATTCACTCAGCGCACTGACAAAAACGGGTTGTCCCGTGCGCGTGTCAAAATCTACATAATTCACCTGTTTTTCCTTGGGTTTTATAAAATAATTACGAAGCAGATAAATGCCGAAACCGATCAGCAGAACGGGCAAAATAAATTTCATTAAGAAATTAAAAAAAGGTTGAAGAAAAAATGATAAACCGAGAATTGTCAGAACAATTCCCCACGCTTTCGGATTATTTGAAAGTTTTTGCACCAGAATGTCTTCCGCACCGTCAACATTCGCGCCCGAACGAATGAGCCGCGCGGTTCTAAAAGCATCAAGCGCGGCAAAAAGCCACATTCCCAAGAAACCGAGAACAAAAAGCGGCATTCCGCCCGTCAAAGATGCCATTTGCAGAAGTCCGGCAAAAACGGCGAAATGAATCAGGGCTTTGGTCGTTTGCGCGTTATAAGCCGCGCCGAGTCCGGGACAGATCAGCGATAAAACGGTGGCGATAAAGGGCGAGGTTTTTCTTTTGACGTGCGGGGTTGACGAATTGCTCTGATGTTCGCGCAAAAGCTGGATGCCGGACACGATGCAATCCTGACAAAAAGGGAAACCTTTGATCCGGTGGTCGCAAGCCGAACACAGAGATCTTCCGCATCCGTTGCAATTGACCACCGCGACATTCTGATTGTGATACGCACAATTCATTATTTATTATCTTCCCCTTGATTGTTGATAAAAGTTCCGTCAACCGGCTCTTGACTTGTTGATTGCGGCTGTCCGCTTTGCTCGCCGCGCAGAACGATGTCCGCGCCTTGTTTATAGGTTTGTCCGGCTAATTCAAAACTCTTTTTGTAGATTCCGCTGATCGAACCGTCAGCCGAAACCGTCTGATTAAAAAATAAAAACGCGACCAATAAAATCATTGCAACGGGCGCAAGCTGCGGCATCGGAATCGGGAAACTGAGTCCGCGAATCCATTCGATTGTCTGAGCCGCCCAGGACGCTTTGACTTCTTTGGCTTCGGTCGTACCGATCGTCGCCTGCAAAATCCGGTCGTGCAAACCTTCCGGCATCGGCAATTCTTCGGCTTTAGCGGTGTAGCAAGCGGCAATCGAGCGGACGACTTCGCCCGGCAGATCGGTGCAGTTTTCGCATAAAACGGCGTGGCGTTCCCACCGGTGAAAAACCGGTGCGGGCAAAAATCCGTCTAAATAATCGGTTAAATATTCTTCAAATTTTTCGCACGACATTGCCGTTTCCGGCGCGGTCATCGAGATAATTCTGGCTTCGAGACGCGTCATCGAAACATTCGGAACGGCGAGTTCGTGGCAAACGTCGAGCGCGTCTTTGACTTCATTTAAAAGCGAATGGCACAAAGGGCAGCTTAAGGCGTGCGCGGCGACCGCTTTGTGCGTCAGTTTGTCCAGAGTTTTATCCAGATAATCCGTCAGATTCTCTTCAAACTCTAAACAATCAATAATTTTTTCATCTTGGTAACTCATAAAAACAAAACCTGCTTTACATCAATTTCTCTCCAAAACTTTCTCCGGCTTATGATGTTTTTTTTTCATCTTTTTGCCTTATCAAATATTTTCTAAATATTAACAACTCTCATCCGCCGCAGAATCTTTGCCAGTTCGATTCGTCCGCGATTGATGCGCGATTTAACCGTTCCTTCGGGAATATCGAGCGCGTCAACAATTTCCTTGTAGCTCAATTCCTCGATGTCGCGCAAAATTACGCAGGTTTTCAAATCGGCGGGCAGTTTGTCAATTCCTTCCTGCACCTGAGCGCAAATCTCGCGCCGTTCGATTTCCTTCTGCGCCGATGTTCCGACCGCCCGCAGATGAAATGTGTGATTTTCGACATCATCGGCATACGAATTTTGCGGATTTCTCTGCCGGTGGCGGTAATCGTCAATTATCAAATTTCGCGCCAGGCGCATCAGCCAACTCGAAAGATTTCCCTGCTTCGGATCGTATTGTTCGAGCGTTTTGTAAATTCTGATGAACACTTCCTGCGTTAAATCATCAGCCGCTTCGACGCTCGACGTGAACCGGTAAGCAAGATTAAAGATGCGGCGCGAATAGAGAGAAACAATCTCTTCCCACGCTGTTCCGTCGCCCGCACGACATCGCCGCACAAGGTCTGCGCCATCATTTTCCGCTATCTTTAGTGCCTCCAAGCCAGTTTCTCCAAGCAATGTGCCTTCTTAGTTAAAAAAGCGCAAAGCGTTTTATACACGCTTTGACAAAAAAATTTTACGAAGCCCGCAAAAGAAAAGTTCCAATTTATATTTTATTCATCAAACATCAGTAAAATAAAGCGTGAATTAAACATCTATCTTAGCAATTATGTGTCGTTCGTTGAAGTTTTTCAACAAAATACTGTATCTTTATGTCTTTATCGGTGATTTAATAAAACTGTAATACATAAAAGTTAAATCATTTTTTAAGGATAGACAATTTATTTCAAGGTCGGGAATCAATTTGCGAAAGTATATAAAATTCATAATTCTTCTGTTATTCGCCGTTTTTATTTTCTGGTATTTCGGAAGAAATTTAGACTGGCAGCAAGTCAGCCGAAGTTTGCAGGAAGCACAGGCTTTTTATGTAATTTTGGCGGTTTTGGGAATCAGTTTGGGTTATTTTCTGCGGGCAATTCGCTGGAAGGTTTTGCTTGCGCCAATTACCGAAACTTCTCTAAAAGAACTTTTTGCGACGACGACGGTCGGCTTTGCCGCCATGTTTTTTGTCGGCAGAATGGGCGAAATCGTCCGTCCGATGTGGTTGCCGATGCGCGACAAACGCGTGCGTCCGAGTGCCGCGCTGGTAACTCTCGGCGTTGAACGGATTTTCGATCTTGCCGCGCTTTCTTCGTTTTTCGCCATTAATTTATTATGGCTCGAAGCACCTGTCGGGCGCGAAAGGGAATTCGAAAACGTAAAAATCTTCGGGATTTTAATGCTCGTCGGCATTGCTTTCGGTTTTATCGGTTTATTCATTTATCAAAAATACGCCGCGAAAATTATCGGTTGGTTTGAAAATCGGTCGGATAAATTTTTCATTTCAGGAAAAATTAAACGAATTGTTATCAGTATTTTAAAGCATCTGGCGACGGCTTTGCAGATTCTGCGCGATTGGCGCGAAACGCTTCTGGTTACTTTTTGGACTTTAACGCTCTGGCTGGCAATCGCGATGCCGACGTGGTTTGTTTTGAAAGCCTTCGATCTGCCGCTTAATTTCAGTCATTCGCTGTTTATAATGGGATTCGCTACGGTCAGTTCGATTGTCCCGACTCCGGGCGGCGCGGCGGGCGCGTTTCACGCGGCAACCGCCGGCGGTTTGGTATTTTTGATGGGCGACGGCGAAGGCGTTAAGGAACGGGCGCTGGCGGTTGCCATCGTCATGCATCTGGTTTATTTCGCGCCCGCCGTGTTTTTCGGGTTATACTATTTCTTTCACGGCGATATCAGCGTCGAACGTATTAAAAGTCTGCTTTCAAGCGAACCAGCGGTTGAAGATTTAGAAACGGATGTTCAAAGTTCAAAGTTCAAGGTTCAAAGTTCGAAGCAGAACTGAATCCTTTAATTTTGGTTTATTGAAAAACCTTCTTGAACTTTGAACCTTGAAACTTTGAACTGAAAAAATTATGAAATGCCCATTTTGCGGACATTTAGAAGATAAAGTCGTAGATTCGAGAGAAGCCAAAGACGGTGATTCGATTCGCCGCCGGCGTGAATGTCTGGGTTGCGGAAAGCGTTTTACGTCGTATGAAAGAATTGACGAAATTCCATATATGGTCGTCAAAAAAGACGGCAAGCGCGAGGCATTCGACCGCAATAAAATTATGGCGGGACTTCTGAGAGCTTGCGAAAAACGTCCGATTTCGGCAAATCAACTCGAATCAATCGTGGATTCGGTCGAGCAATACGTGCAGGAATCAAACGAAAGAGAACGTCCGACAAATGAACTCGGCAAAATCATTATGACGCGTCTGAAAGAACTCGATAAAGTCGCGTATGTCCGTTTTGCTTCGGTTTATCTCGAGTTTGAAGACGTTTCCGAATTTATGACCGAACTGAAATATTTGGTTCGTTCACGCGACAAATCAACGACGAAGAAAAAAGTAAAAAAAGCGAAAAAGAGTGAGGAAAATTAAGAAATAAGCACCAATGCAAAATGAAAAACGGATAATGGAAAATGTAAGAAAACTCCTAAACCGCTTTGAATCTGCAAATTACGTGAGTTTTTAGAGTTTTCGTAATATCTTAAAACTTTTGCTCGAGATGCTTGAAAGAGTTAAAATTAGAATTTTATTTGCCGAAAATCATTGAGTCAGAGGATCAAGCCGTGAAAGTGCCCGATAAAGTTTGGCAGAGAATAAGTTTACGAACATTAAAAATTAAGCGCAAATTTAGACCGAAACCGTTTTAATTTGCGGTTTTTTTAATTTATTTTTACTTTTTACTTTTTACTTTTTACTTTTTACTTTCTAACATAAATTTATGGACGAAATAGAAGATTTCTCAGAAAAAATTAACGAAGCTGAAATTGCCGACCCTCAGTTGCTGATTCCATCCCAATTACCGGTTTTGCCTCTGCGCGACATCGTTATTTATCCGTTTATGATCGTGCCGCTTTTTGTTTCGCGGGATAAATCAATCCGTGCGGTTGATGAAGCCTTGAGCCAGAACCGGATGATTATGCTCGTTTCGCAAAGGGATGTTGATGTCGAAGAACCGGAACAAAAAGATTTATACGAGGTCGGAACAGTCGCCGTCATTATGCGGATGCTGAAACTGCCCGACGGCAGAATCCGCATTTTGATTCAGGGACTTTCACGCGCCATGGTCGAATCGGTTGACCCCAGCGGAAATTATGTCAAAGCCAATCTGACACCGATCTCCGAACCGCTTGCGCCGGAAAATTCTCTGGAAGTCGAAGCCCTCGTCCGCAACGTGCGCGGTTCGATGGAACGCTCGGCAAATTTAGGCAAAAACATCTCGCCCGAAGTTCTGGCAATTATCGCCAATCTCGAAGACGCGGGAAGATTGGGCGATCTGTCGGCTTCGAATCTGGAATTAAAGGTCGAAGACGCGCAGAGCGTTCTGGATATTTCCGATCCGGTCAAACGTCTGCGCCGCGTTAATGAATTATTGAGCAAGGAAATTGACGTGCTGACCGTTCAGCAGGAAATCAACACGCAGGCGCGCGGCGAGATTGACCGTTCGCAGAGAGAGTATTTTCTGCGCCAGCAATTAAAAGCGATTCAGTCGGAACTCGGCGAAGGCAATGAACTTTTTGAAGAGATCGAGCAGTACCGCGACAAGATTCTAAAAGCGAAAATGCCCGAAACGGCTGAACACGAAGCACTCAGGCAACTGAAAAAACTCGAAAGAATGCACCCGGACACCGCCGAAACCGCCACTTTAAGAAATTGGCTGGACATTATGACCGAATTGCCGTGGTCAAAATCTTCAAAAGATAATTTGAATCTGAAGAAAGCGGAAAAGATTCTCGACGAAGATCATTACGGATTAGAGCGCGTCAAGGAACGGATGGTCGAAGCCTTAGCGGTTCGCAAACTGCGCGAAAAACCGAAGGGTTCGATTCTCTGTCTGGTCGGTCCGCCGGGAGTCGGAAAAACTTCTTTGGGGCGTTCCGTGGCGCGCGCCTTGAACCGAAAATTTGTTCGCCTCAGTTTAGGCGGTCTGCACGATGAAGCGGAAATTCGCGGTCATCGGCGCACTTACGTCGGCGCGATGCCGGGCAGATTGATTCAGGCAATTCAGCAGGCAGAAACGAATAATCCTCTGATAATGCTCGACGAAATTGATAAGGTCGGCGCGGATTTTCGCGGCGATCCGAGTTCCGCGCTGCTGGAAGTTTTAGACCCGGAACAAAACAGCAGTTTTCGCGATAATTACTTGAACGTCACATTCGATCTGTCGAACGTAATGTTTATGACGACGGCGAATGTTCTGGACACGATTCAACCCGCTCTGCGCGATCGAATGGAGATAATTTCGCTGTCGGGTTATACCGAGGAAGAAAAACTCGAAATCGCCAAACGTCATCTTTTGCCGAAGCAGATCGAAGAAAACGGACTTGAAAAAAATGATATAAAATTTGCCAAAACCGCTTTGATGCAGATCATCAGTCAATACACGCAGGAAGCCGGACTTCGCCAGCTCGAACGGGAAATCGGCAAGGTTTGCCGCAAGGTTGCGCGGAAAAAAGCCGAACTCGAAGATGAATTCAAACCCGTAATGATCACGACCAATAATCTCAAGGAATTTTTGCGTTCGCCGAAAATTTTCCTTGAAGAAGCCTTGAAAAAAGACGAGATCGGCATTGCGACCGGGCTGGCGTGGACGGCGGTCGGCGGCGATATTTTGTTTATCGAAGCGATCAAAACCAAGGGAAAAGGCAAACTTCAATTGACCGGACAACTCGGCGAAGTGATGCAGGAATCGGCGCAAGCCGCGTTTTCGTATGCCAAAGCAAGAGCAACCGAACTCGGCATTAACGAAGAAGATTTTGAAAATTACGATATGCACGTGCATATTCCCGAAGGCGCGATTCCCAAAGACGGTCCGAGCGCGGGAATTACGCTGGCGACGGCGATGGTTTCTTCGCTTTCCCAGCGCGCCATTCGCAAAGATCTGGCGATGACGGGCGAAATCACTTTACGAGGCAACGTGCTTCCGGTCGGCGGAGTCAAAGAAAAAGTCTTAGCGGCAAGACGTGCAAAAATTAAAGCGGTAATCCTGCCCGCGCCGAACAGGCGTGATCTGGAAGATCTGCCTCAGGAAGTTTTGACCGATTTGACATTTATATTTGTAGAGAATGTGCGAGAGGTTTTCCGTGAAGCATTACGCGAAAAAGCCGCGCCGGTTGAAAAAGCGAAAAAAAACGCGGCAAGAAAGTGAATATAACTAAATTTGATAGCTGTTATAAGAACTATCATAAACTTGATTAAACTCCAGATTTTATCGGTGTTTGATTCATTGACACGTCTCTTGTTCGTGTGTTATTTTTAGAGAGTTTGTTTTCATAGCACAAACAAAAAGTAATAATAAAGGAACTTTTAATATACAATCGCGTTAAATTAATCTAACGCAGCAATTTTAGGTCGTTTTACTGATTCGCCCTAACCCCAAAATAAATTATGAGGAGTATAGACGAACTGATGAAAACTCGCCTTAGTAAGGTTTTCAGTTTAACCGCAATTTTTACATTCATTTTTAGCATTAACGCCTTCGGACAAGGCGTTAATAAAACCCGTGAAGTTCAGCAGAGCGAACAGCAAGTCAATCTGGTTACGAATGATGTCGGCAGATATTTTAAAGAAGGAATGCTTGCCTTAAAAGACCAGAAGCGCTTCGAAGCCGGAGAGAAATTTAATAAATCGGTCGAAGTTTTCTTGCTTTCCACCTTAAATGTGCAGAGCAACGCGAAACTTTCAGGTTGTTATAATCAACTGATCGAAACGGTTTATCGAATGGAATTTCCCGCCACGCAGCCGCCGAATATCAGAAGTCTTTCGACAACCTGCGAATGGAACTGGAACAATAACGATTATCTGCTCGCCGACGAGATTGCCAAAATCGTGCAAATTTCGCCCGTGCAGACCGATACTTCGACCAACACCGCTCTGATCACATCGGCAGACGGCAAAATGAATCAGCCGGATTTGATGCAGGTCGGATTTAATGAACAAAAATTTGAAGCGTCGCCGCTCGATGAACTTGCCAAACTGCAATTAACGCAGGAAGAAGTCAACATTGACACGCCCGAAGCCCAGCAGCAATATCAATATATTCAATACGCCGTTGCCAATAAATCGCTCGGATTTACCTTTCAGGTTCATCCGCTGATTCAGCAATTTTTGAATTATTATCAGGGACGCGGACGCAAGACGATGGAAACCGGACTTTATCGTTCGGGAATGTTTATGCAGATGGCTCGCCGCATCTTTCGGGAAGAAGGCGTGCCGGAAAACGTCGCGTGGCTCGGTCAGGTTGAAAGTGCCTGGAAACCGACAGCGATGTCTTGGGCTTCGGCTTCGGGATTGTGGCAGTTTATTCCCGGAACCGGAGTACGTTTCGGCTTGCGCCGCACAACGCATCTGGACGAGCGCAACAGTTTTGAAAAAGCGACCCGCGCTTCCGCCAAATATCTGAAATTCCTGGCAAACCGTTACAACGGAAACTGGGAACTCGCGATGGGCGCGTATAACTGCGGCGAGGGAAATGTTGACAAAGCGATTCGCCGCGCCGGAAGTGCGAATTTCTGGGCGGCATATCCGTATCTGCCGCAGGAAACACGCAATTATGTGCCGAATATTCTGGCAACGATCTTGATTGCCAACAGTCCGCAAAAATACGGTTTCGGACATATTCGCCCCGCGCCGCCGCTGCGCTACGATCAAATCCGCGTTCCGTCCTCGACAAACCTGAATCTGCTCGCGCAGGCATCGGATACAACGGTCGAATATCTGCGCTATCTGAATCCCGAACTTCGCTCGAATATGAGTCCGCCCGAACCGTATATCATCCGCGTTCCGGCTGGCAAAGCCAACGAAGTCGTCGCTCTGTTCAGAAGACTTCCCGGAACTCAGCCGCCGAATAATACGGCGATGGCAAACACCGCGCGAGGCGAAACCTGGGAATCTCTGGCAAATAAACTCGGCTTTACCGCCGCCGAACTGCGCGCTCTGAACGGGAACGCTCCGGCACCTTCGGGCAAAGTCTTGATTCCCGACCGCGGAAATCTGGTGGCGAATACGAATTATTCGCGCCCGACCAATCAGCCCGGTTCGCAGCAGCAGGCAAACATTAAAATTGTCAAAGCACTAGCCGGCGATACGGTCGCCAAACTTGCCGAACGCCACGGCGCATCGCCCGTCGAAGTTGCAAAATTCAACGGATTATTCACGACTTCAAAATTACCGGTCGGACGCGAAATAAAAATCCCGTCGAAATAATCGACAGTTAAATCAAAATAAAAAAAGCCGCGCCGTTATTTATCAAGCGCGGCTTTTTTTATTTTTTGTAAAATGTGAATTACCCAGACAATCAATTTAAATAACTGATGTTACGCATCACAGGATTTTCAGTCCGATTGATCGGGCTTTCCGCCAAAGGCGGCGGTTAGCCACGCTATTTATGCGTGGTCGGCAGTTACAATTTTTCTAAGGGGCGTTTATAACAGTCCTTTTCTAAATATATGCACCAAGCACGTTAAAACGCGCTCTATGATAGTTCCGTTCCGTTCCGGACCACGCCATAAATGGACGTGGCTAACAGCCGCGCCGGCGCGGAAAGCCCCGTGAACGAGGCTAAACAATTGAATTTGCATAACATCAGTTAAAAACTTTGAATTTAAGGCGAAGGAAGATTATCATAGACAAATCACAAATTAATCTGCGGAATAAATATCTGATAAAAATTATTAAATTATGAAAGAAGGTTGGGAAGCGATTATCGGAATGGAGATTCACGCGCAACTCGCGACGGAAACGAAGATTTTCTGCTCGTGTGCGGCGAATTTTGGCGATGAACCGAATGCAAATACGTGTCCGGTTTGTCTGGGACTTCCGGGCGCGTTGCCGGTTTTAAATGAAAAGGTCGTCGAATACGGCGCGAAAGCCGCGTTGTCATTGGGTTTGAATATCAATGAAACTTCCGTTTTTTCGCGGAAAAATTATTTTTATCCCGATTTGCCGAAAGGCTATCAGATTTCGCAATACGACAAGCCGTTTTCTTCAAACGGTTTATTGACGATTTTGACCGCCGAGCGCGATGAATCGGGACACGCACGAGATTGGAAGCCTCTGAAAATCCGCATCGAGCGGATGCATCTCGAAGAAGATGCGGGAAAAAATGTCCACGAAGGTTTGCCGGAAGTTGACAGATATTCCTACATTGATCTGAACCGCGCCGGAACTCCGCTCGGCGAAATCGTCACCGCGCCGGATTTTCGCTCGAGCTGGCAGGCGTATGATTATGTCAATCACGTCCGAAGAGTTTTGCAGTGGGTCGGCGCGTCGGATGCCGATATGGAGAAAGGAAACTTACGCTGCGAGGCGAATGTTTCCGTGCGGAAGATCGGCGAAGAAAATTTTCGAACCAAGGTCGAACTGAAAAATCTTAATTCGGTGCGCTTTATGCAAAAGGCAATTGAATACGAGATCGAACGCCAGATCGCGGCGCACGAAGCCGGCGAAATCGTAAATCAGGAAACTCGCCTGTGGGACGAGAAAAACAATAAAACCCGCATAATGCGTTCAAAGGAAGACGCGCACGATTACCGCTATTTTCCCGAACCCGATTTACAGCCGCTGGTTGTCACAAAGGAATTTATCGAACGCGCCAGAGCGGAACTGCCGGAACTGCCCGATGCGATGCTCGAAAGATTTCAAAGCGAATATGAATTGAGCTTTGCGGACGCTTCGCAGCTTGTTTCGGAGAAAGGTTTGGCGGAATTTTACGAAATCACGGCAAAATCTTCAAATAATCCGAAGGCTTCGGCAAACTGGATTTTGTCCGAGCTTCAGAGAGAATTAAACAACGCCGGAAAATCAGCGGCAGAATCGCCCGTTTCGGCGGAAAATCTGGCGCAGCTGATTTGCTTTTTAGATGAAGACAAAATCAACGGAAAACAAGCGAAGGAAGTTCTTGTAGAAATGTTTGAAAGCGGAAAATCGGCGGCGCAGGTCGTGAAGGAAAAAGGTCTCGAACAAATTTCCGATTCCGGCGAGATTGAAAAAATTATTGATAAAGTTATCGAAAATAATCAAAATCAGGTGACGGCTTATCGCGGCGGCAACGAAAAACTTTTCGGCTTTTTCGTCGGGCAAGTAATGAAGGCTTCGCAAGGCAAGGCGAATCCGAAATTGGTCAACGAGATTTTGAAGCAAAAACTGTAAATCTAAATTTTTAATTTACCGACTAAAATAAAAATAAAAATTGATGGTAGTGCTAAAAATGTAATGCTGATAAATTTTATATGAATTACCGATGACGGAAGTTGTCAAACAGACTGTTAGTCTGTTTGAACAGGCTAACAGCCTGTTCTACGTTTTAAGACATCTATTTTTCAAACAAAAATTAGTTGATGACAATTCTTATAAAGCATGACATTTTTAGCACTACCAAATTGATTTGGTAAAATAGTTGCACTTTTGCGGAGAAAAATTAATGAGAAATATATTTTGGACATTATTTTTCGGGCTTTTTTTCAGTGTTTGTGTGATAGACGCGCAAACTCCGGCACAAACTCCGACGCAGGCACAAGAATCCGCCGCTTTTATCAGGGAAAAGCAGAGAGCCAATCAGGGAATTAATACGATTGAAGGAGTTTTAAACCCCGATCTGCAAAATTCCAGAACGCTCAGACCGCCGCGAATGAGAAAAATCCTGACTACCAAAAGAGATAAAGAATTAACCTCGGTTGACAAAGAAGACAAATCCAAACATTCGGCGTTTTTAAAGGGTTCGGATACGGGAATTCTGCGTCTGCACGATTCGGAAAACTGTGATGAAGAAGGAAAAACGATCCACGCCGACGAGCCGTGTCCGTGGAATATTGTCGGGAAAGCGACGATTTATTCATTCAGAACCGAAGATTATACAAATAAATTTTTTTCCGATATTCAATTTGAAGATAAAACCTTTAAGATTGTCGGGATAAATCTGCTGGGATTTTTGACGGATTTGGGCGACGTTTCAATAGAAAATCTTAATCTGCAAAGCAAAGGCATCAAAGAAATGGCGGAATTTCAGCCTTCGACCGAAGATGCCGAGATCACAAAACATTTTGGTTTAGCTAAAAACGGTTTTCAGGTCGGCGATTATATTTATAAAACCGAACTTCAAATGAAGCCGAACAAAACTTACGCTTTGCGTTCGATTGCTTATGACAGCAAGGTTTTATGGAAAATCGGGAAACGAAAAATAAATGTGCTTGAATATGATAAGCGAAAAGATATTATCGTAATTTTTCGCGTCGTCAGAGAACAAACAGACGGAAGCATCAATATTTTGTGGAAAAAAATCCAGAGCAAAGACGCGCCGAAGCTCAAACCGAAAAAATAATTTATGAATTTAGAAAATAAAATAGCCGTTATTACCGGCGGTTCAAAAGGCATCGGTTATGCGATTGCGGAAAGTCTTTTAAGATCAGGCGCACGGGTTTTTATCTGTGCGCGGAATAAATCGGATTTGAAACGCGCTCTGGAAAATTTGAGCGAATTCGGCAGGGTCGAAGGCGAAATCTGCGATGTCAGAAGCGAAATGCAGGTGAAAATAATGCTCGATGAAGCGGTGCGCGTGTTCGGCGGCGTGGATATTTTGATCAATAATGCCGGAGTCGGTTTTATCGGAAAAACCGTCGAAGAAATGCCGCCCGAAAAATTCGTGCAAACGCTCGAAACCAATCTTTTCGGCGTTTTTTACGCCTGTCACCACGCGATTTCTTTACTGAAAAAACGCGGCGGCGGTTATATTATCAATATTTCCAGCTTAGCCGGACAAAACGCGCATCCGAAAATGGCGGCTTACAACGCTTCGAAATTCGGTCTGAACGGTTTTTCCGAAGCCCTGATGCAGGAAGTCCGCCAAGATAATATCAAGGTCAGCTACATCTGTCCGGGTTCGGTCAACACGCATTTCGGCGGCGATGAACCGGATGATTCGAAAGCGTGGCAGCTGCAACCCGAAGACATTGCCGAAACGGTTTTAAATTTACTCAAAATGGACGAACGTGCCTTGCCGAGCAAAGTCGAAATTCGCCCGAGCAAACCGCCGAAGAAATAAGGAAATAAATACAATTATGAAATTCTCAATCACAATAATTTTTTTGATCGTTGCTCTCATAATATCGGCGGACGCACAAGTCTCGGACGGCAAGTTCGCAAAAGAAGATTTACAAAAGTCTAATACTGAACTTATCGCACTTTTTCAGCAAAAAAAGTTTGATGAAGCTTTACCGTTAGCAGAGAAATCGTTGCTTATTTCCGGGCAATTGTACGGTGCTAAGCATTTGGAAACAGCAAAATCTCTAAGAAATTTGGGATACATTCAATACTCTAACAAGGATGTAAAAGATGCGGAAAAAACATTTGAGAAAGCGTATGATGTTTATAAAGATGTAAATAGTTTGAGCAACGCAGATGGATCTTCCGTTGCAGAAATGTTGGAGATACTTGCTTCAATAAAATACAAAGAGCAAATTCAGAGAGGTGAAAAACATTATACTTTAGCACTCGAGTGGCGGGAAAAATATAATGGCAAAAATTCTCCTGAAACGATAAAATCCTTAGCGGCTTTGGCAACAATCAACTATGTGTTCTTGAATTACAGAAAAGCCGCAGATATGTATGAAAGAATACTTGAGATAGATTTGAGTGGAAATACTTTATCTGAAGCGGATGTTGAAACAGCCTTTTATCGGTGTGAATGTGCTTACACGAAAATGGGCAAAATTGATGAATTCGAACCTATTAAGAAAAGATATTTTGCAAATGTTAAAACTAAATTCTTAAATGACAATAAGAAAGTTTCTGTTGAAACCGATGTGAAATCGCCAAGAACCATTAACGCCGGAATGGTCAATGGCAAAGCCATAGAATTACCTAAACCCAATTATCCGGCAGTGGCAAAAGCCACCGGAACAAAAGGCAAAGTTACTGTGCGGGTTTTAATAGATGAAGCCGGAAACGTGATTTCTGCCTGTGCCACGGGTAAACAATTCTTAAGTGAATCGGCTGAGAGAGCAGCATATGGCGCGAAGTTTCGACCGACTACATTAGACGGCAAATCTGTAAGAGTTACAGGCGATATTATTTATATATTTAACTGAAGTCCGACTATTTAATCAAAAAACCAGAGTATGAAACTTCTGCTTTACAACGAAGTTTCATACTCTGGTTTTTTGATGTAGCTGAAAATATTTTAACTGCTCAATTTTCTGATCGTGTCAATCAAATAAGCATCTTCAAAAGGTTTCGACAGATATTCCGAAACGCCGAGTTCGAAGGCTTTCTGGCGGTGTTTTTCGCCGGCGCGCGACGTGATCATCACGACCGGAATATCGCGCAGAAATTCCGAGCGTTTGAGCGAAGCGAGCAGTTCGTAGCCGTCCATTTGCGGCATCTCGACATCGGTTAAAATCACGTTCGGCAATTCGCGGGTGTTTTGCAGAATTTCCAGAGCTTCCAGACCGTCTTTGGCAACGACCGGAATAAAATCGGCGTTTTTGATGACTTTTGAAGTCAGATGGCGAACGCTCGGAGAATCGTCAACGATCATCACGCTTGTTTGTACTTTTACTTCAACTTGGGAAGGTATGTGCGGTTTTCTCGTGTTCAGAGTTTTGTTGTTAAGCAGATACATCAGATCCAAAACCGGCACGACGCTGCCATCGCCTAAAATTGTCGCGCCGAGCAGTTCGGACACGGATTTCAGGGGATTTCCAAGCGGTTTGATGGCGATTTCTTCCGGTTTTAAGATTTGGTCAACGATCAAAGCACACGGTTTTTCCAACGTATCAATCAACAGAAGCGGAATATTTTCGGCTTCGGCAATCGGTGCGGCGGGCATTCCTAAAAGTTCGCTTAAATGGACGACGCGGTACACGGTATCGCCGAGTTGGATTGATTTATCGCGGCTGACCTTATTTAAATACTCACGCGGACATTCGCAGATATGTTTGACAAGCCTCAGCGGAAAAGCAAAGGTTTGTTTATCCGCTTTGACCAGCAAAGCCCGCGTAACCGATAGAGTCATCGGCATTCGCACCGTAAATATCGAACCTCTCTGCGGTTCGGTGTGAATTGAAATTGTTCCCTGATGTCTTTGTATTTGAGTTTTCACGATATTCATTCCAACGCCGCGTCCCGAAACATAATTGATGTCTTCGGCGGTCGTCAATCCGGCGAGAAAAACGAGCGAAAGCGCGTCTTCATCGCTCATTTCGAGCGCGTCTTCATTTGTAATCAAGCCTTTTTCGACGGCTTTTGCCTTAAGGGCGGAAGCGGAAATTCCACGTCCGTCGTCCGTAATTGTTAAAACGATGTGCGTTCCTTCGCTGACGGCGCGAATGCCGATTCTTCCGGTTTCCTGTTTGCCGACCAGGCGGCGCGTTTCGGGCGATTCGATGCCGTGCGCGATGGCATTTCGCAAAATATGCAGCAGCGGTTCGATCAGCGAATCGAGAATCTGCGTATCAACTTCCAGATGTTCACCATCGAGATGCAGATCGGCTAATTTGTTTTCTTCTTCGGCGGTTACGCGCACCGTGCGCTGCAATCTGGCAAAAAGCGAACCGAATTTGACCATTCTGAGACGTAAAAGTTTTTCCTGCATTTCATCAATTAAACCGCGTTGGGTGTCAAAAAGTGTTTCAAAACTGCTTCTGAGCAGATCGAGTTTATTGTTGATCGCCGCCGTGTCGGCGGTCGTTTCGATAAGTTCACGCGTCGTTTGGTGAAAATCGGTGTAATTATCGAATTCGAGCGTGTCGAAGGAGTGCGGATTGCCGTTTGCCGCCGGGATGATTTGAGTTTGATAATTGCCGAATCCCGCCAATTGACCGGGCGCTTTCAGTTCGGGATTTTGCCCGTTGAGCATATCCGATTCAAAATTGGTTTCGAGTTTCGTTGTCGAACTTTGCAGACGGCGCGTGCTGTTGTTAAGCTCGGAAATCTGCTGTTCGAGTTCCGATAAACGCTGCTCGAAAACCGAACGATTAATCACCATTCCGCTGACAATTTTGACCAGATCATCGAGTTTGTCGAGCGAAACACGCACGATTGAACGGGTTTGATTAGCAGAAACTTGCGGTTGATTTTCCGCAACTGCTTGTGTGGATGCGGCAATAATTTCAAAATCGGTAACTTTTTCGGCGGCGGGTTGCGCTTGCCCGCCGCGCAGAATCGCCATGATGTTCTCGAAGGAAAGGTAAATATTCGCGAGTTTTTCTGTAGATTGCGCCGAATTTTCGTTGCTACTTACCGAACTGAAACAATCGGTTGCGCTTGAAAGAAAATCAAAAATCAGCTGATTTCCTTCAATCTCGTTTTCGGAAATAAAATCGAGCAGATCTTCGACTTTGTGAGCCGCTTGTGAAAGTTTTTTCAGCCCGACAATGCCCGCCGAGCCTTTCAACGTGTGAGCATTTCGCCGGATTTCGAGCAGAGCCTCGCGGTTGTTCGGCGTTTTTTCCAAAATCGAGAGATTCGCATTGATATTGCTTAAAAGGTCTTCGGCTTCCATTGCGAAGATTTCGAGCATTTCCTCGTCAATTTCAAATTCTTCAAACTCGGCTTCCGCTTCTTTTACCGCCGCGCTTTCTTCGCCGGAATTGGTTTGCAGAAAATCGAAGGTTTCATCAACAAAATCGGCGATATTACCGGGAAATTCATCAATGCTGAACAACAGCTGGGCGATGGATTCTTCCAATTCGGCGAGCTTATCGAGCAGATAGCGTGATTGTTTGTCGGAAATCTGACTTCTGGAGACGGCGAATAATTTGAGTTCGTGTTCGAGTGCGGCGGCGATTTTTTCGACCTCTGTGAGTTCGATCATTGCCGCCGCATTTTTGATGGTTTGAATGTGCGTCAGTGAAGTTTTCAGTTCGATCTGACTGTTGCCGCTTTGCGTGCTGACGAGAATTCCGCCGCGAATTGACGGCAGATAACTTTCAACTTCTTCGATAAATCCCTGTAAAAGTGTGTTGTCCATATTTCTAAACAGTAAATTCCGGGGAGAAAAAAAAGGGGTTGATGCCGGTAAATGAAGATTCAAAAAGTGAGTAGAATCATCAATTTACATATAAACCGTTTGTTTCATTGAGCGGTTTGTGTTGCAAGTTGCGGTCTTCGGGAAGTTTAAATGGAGCGACCGAACCGCGCAGTTCGTCCGAAAGTGCGACGAGTCTTTTGACGGAATCGGCGGCACGTTTCGAACCGACATTGACGAGTTCGGTAACTTTTGAAATATTGGTCATCGCACCCGAAATATCTTCCGCGCTCGTTGCCTGGTGTTTGGCGGATTCCGAAATTGACCGGATCAATTCGGCAAGACGCGTCGAAACCTGTTCGATCTCGACGAGTGCACTTCCGGCTTTGTCGGCAAGGGTTGAACCGACGACGACTTCGTGAATCGTTTCCTCCATCGAAGCGACGACTTCTTTGGTTTCAAACTGAATTGTTCGCGTTAAATTGGCAATTTGTTGGGTTAAGCGATTTGAACGCTCGGCAAGGCGTTCGACTTCTTCGGCGACGAAACCGAAACCGATTCCGGCTTCTCCGGCGGCTGATGCCTGAAGCGAAGCGTTGAGAGCGAGCAGACTCGTTCTATCGGAAAGATCGTCAATGAGCTGGACAATCTGACTGATTTCCTGCGAGCGTTCGCCGAGTTTTTTGATGCGTTTCGCCGTTTCCTGAACCTGTTTGCGAATCGAATTCATCGCGTTGATATTGTCCTGCATCGCTTTCGAACCGTAGCGCGCATTATTTAGCGAATCGCCCGCCACCTGTGCGGAAAGCGATGCGTTATTGGAAACTTCCTGAATCTGCAAAGCCATATTTGAAATCGCCGAAGTCGTCAGTGCAATCTGCGAGGCTTGCGCTTCGCTTCCTTTGGCAAGCTGTCCGGTCGTGTCGTTGATCGCGTTTGCCGACGTGCTGACCTGAAAAGTTACGTCTTTGACCTGTTTGATAAGAGAGCGCAGTTCCTTGGTCATTTGATTAAACGCTTCGGCAATTTCACCCGTCATTTCCGGCGAAACCTCTGCTTGAACCGTTAAATCTCCCGCCGCGACTTCCGAAACTTCGCGCAGAAGTTTGAGAATCGAATTTTGCAGACGGTCGCGTTCTTCTTCGGTTTGGACGAGATTCCGAAGTTTTTCGATCATATTCTGCAAGGATTTTCCGAAAACATCCGTGTCCGAGCGCAGCGCGACGCTGACGGAGAGATCGCCGGTCGAAATCTGGTCAACCTTTAAGGCTTTGCTGTGCAGATAATCGGAAATTTCCTGAAGCGAAAGCAGTAAATCGCTTTTTGTGTTGATTTCTTCGCTGAGAAGCTCGCCGTTGGCGATTTGATGGGCGAGTTCGGCGGCTTCATTGAGTTCTCGACTTGTTTTAATATTTGAAAAATTAACCGCCACGAGTGAGAAAATCCCCGAAATAACGGCAAGAAAAATGCTCAGACAGCCGCCGAAACCGACCGGTGTGCCGCTCGTATAAGAAGAAACGCCCGCACCTGCGCCGACCAGTAAAAATACGATGGCGAGAAACGAAGAAAATTTTGTCAGCAGATTCCAGAGCATATTTTGGTGCATTTTTTTTATCCTAAAAAAGTTTAAGCAAGACTAAATTCAAGTTGGTCGGCTTCCGAAAGAACGGGTTCGGGCATTTCTTCAATTTGTTCTGTCATCCGCGATTTTTCCGCCGGCTTAAAGCCTTCGACGGCGAATTGCAGATTTTCCAGAGAATTTGAAGCGATTTTGATCTTCATTTCCGATTCTTTGAGATTTTTAACGGCGGTGTCGGTTTCATCAATTGACCGGATGAAAACATCAAACGCTTTTTCGGTTTCGTCCGATTTTTCCGTAGAAAACGCGACAATCTTGGTTTGCAGATTGAGGAATTTTCCGACGTATTTTTCGAGTTCGCTCAGAGCATCGCCGGTTTCGATAGAAAATTTGGAAAGATTGGCGACTTCGCCGACGGTCAGCTGCAGCGAGCGTTCGACTTCGCCGATTTCCGCCGTGATTGATTTATTGATCTGCGAAATTTGTTTTTTCGTATTTTCGGCGCGGGTCGCCAGACGGACGACTTCTTCTTCCAAAATCGCAAAACGCTTGCCCTGTTCGCTGACTTCTCCGGCTTGAATCGAAGCGTTGAGCGCGATCATATTTGTCCGGTGCGCCAGATCTCCGACCGTTTTTGCAACTTTTCCGATCTCTTCCGAGCGTTCGTTTAATCTGCCGATTCTTCTGACGGATTCCTGAAGGAGTTTGCGAAGTTCGCGCACGGCGGTTAAGTTTTGCTGCGCCGTATTCGAACCGTTTCGCGCTTTTTCGATTGCCGCATTTGCCGATTCGACCGAACCGGACAGTTCGGAAACGATTTTTTGAACGCTGTTCGGAATTTGTCTGAGCGGCAATTTTGCCTGATTCATTTCCTGAACATTTATTTCGCCCTGTTCGATGATTGCTTGAATAATTTTTTGGGTGTCGGCAATTGATTTTTGCGCGGGCTGCGAATCGTTTCTGACGTGCGCGACCAATCCGCTGATTTGATCGAGCAGATATTTGAATGTTTCGGAAATCTCCTTTGTTTCGGCATTGTCCGAATTGATCGCGCACGTAAAATTTCCGTTTCTGACATCTTCAATTTCTCTCGTAATTCGACTTACGGCATTTTCGAGTTTGGCTAAATCCTGTTTGGCATTGATTGATTCACTGACTTTCGAGAGAAGTTTTTTAAAGGAATTACTCAGTCGGTCCGAATTATCGAGCGGTGTCAGCACAACATCGAGATTGCCGTTGGCAACTTTATCCATCAAGCTGACGAGATTTGTAATTTGCTGATTATTGCGGTGAAGAGTGGCGAGAAGTTCATCCGTTTCGGTCGAACCCGAAGTTTTCGGCAGAGAAGTCGTCGAACCGCGTTCCAGACTTTTGGCGAGCAGCGAAACTTTTTCAATCGGCGTGATAACTTCGTTTGAAAGCCACCAACCGAAGATCATCACGGCAAACGACAAAAACAAAAACGGAATGAAAACGGCATAAAAAGTTTCCTGAACGAAAAAGGAAACTCCCAGGTAAGAAACCATCCCGAACGCGCAGATGAAAAAAGCCAATGCGCTGGTCGCCAGCCAGATTTTGCCTTTCAGCGAATTGAGCAGTGAATTAGCAGATTGTCGAGCCATAATTTTCTCCGAAAGTGGAAATGTACCGCCGTCGTTCCGCTGGCTGTCCGGTTTGCGGAACGCTTCCCGCCCTTTCTTTTTTTCAGGCGTTGACCGAACGTGAGTGCGGGACGCACTCACGACAGCCGCCGGGACGGCGGCGGTACATTTGATTCGATTTTCAAAAAATGAGCAGATTACAAACTTAAAGAGAGAAGTTTTTCCGCATCAATTAAGTTTAAAGTATTGGATTTATGTGTGGTTTTTCCGTAAATATACGGGAATTCGGTTTCATTTACGGGTTGGATGTTTTCGTCCGGCAAGGTGACGATTTCGCTGAATTTATCAATCGTAAAGGCGATGAGCGACTCGTCGTTTGCCGAGCGCAAAACGAGGAGTTTTGGTTTGGGTGAAACCGATAAATCCTTTTTCTCCCAGAGTTTCAGCAGATCAATAACGGAAATTATATCATTACGGAAATTGGTAATTCCGAGCAGCCATTCGGGAATGTTCGGTAAAGACGTAATGGCAAGCGGCTGAAAGATTTCAGCCACTTGCTTTGAAGATACGGCGTAAATTTCCGTGTCGAGAAAAAAGACGATATATTTTTCGCCTTTTATTTCGACGACTTTTTCGTCGGAAAAAAACGGGTCGCTCAGATCGAGCAAATCCATTGACGATAAATCGAAATTAGCCGAGATTTTTTTGTTTAATTCATTCATGTATCAGGTTTATCGAACTCTTATTCAATATATGCTTCGACGGTTTTCATCAAAGTTTCGGGACCGAAAGGTTTCGTAATATATCCGGTCGTGCCAGCCATTCGACCGCGAACTTTATCGAAAAATCCGTCTTTGCCGGAAATCATCACAACCGGAACATCTTTGGTTGCATCATTTCCGCGAATAAGTTTGCAAACCTGATAACCATCCATCCGCGGCATCGTAATATCGAGCAGAATCAGATCGGGAATTGATTCGTTGATTTTTTCGAGCGCGTCCATTCCGTCAACCGCACAGATTACTTCGAGTCCGCATTTTTCGAGTTTGCCGGAGATGAGTTTGCGAACCGTCGCGCTGTCATCCACAACCAGAATCGTTTTGTTTTTCGGCATCGAATCGTGATGGTTTTGCTGCTCTTCGATTTCCGAAAGGCGGATCGCCAGCGAATTAAGCTGTGAATTTAGAACCACGTCGTTCGGATTCATCTGCGCCGCTTCCTGAAGATATTCAAAACCCTTTCGCAGATTTTTGATATTGAGCAGACCGATGCCGAGCATTTTCAGCCCTTCCGCGTCAAATTTACTGAAACTGTTTTCAATTTCCATCTGCTCGACTTTTTCCCTAAGCATCACTTGATCGGCTTCCTGATATCCGAGCATCATTTCTACATCGGAAAGTGTCAGCATGGCGCGGCACGAATAGCAGACAAAAACCTGCGGTTCGTTTTCGGTACTGCAAAACGGACACGGAACCATTTCGGATTTCGGCTTTTCTTCCATCTGTTCCGGAGCTTGAAAAGCTTCTTCCATCTGCGCCGCAGCTTCGAACGCTTCTTCGACGGGTTCGGCTGGCGCAGCAACTTCTTCATCAAGAGAAACCGGCGTTGAATCATAATTTTCAAACGAAGCCGGAACTTCTTCTGCTACTACTTCTTCAACCGGCTGCTCAAAAAATTCTTCTTCCGGTTCAGCCGCTGCAAAAACAGGTTCTTCGGACACCATTTCTTCAGTCTGATCTGCTTCGGCAGCGTCTTCGACATAATGAAATTCGACGGTGGTTTCTCCAGCTTTTTGTTCTTCCTGATATAATTGCTCTTCTTC
>JBBRVS010000060.1:0-25996 GCA_038246645.1 Pyrinomonadales bacterium | reverse complement strand
CCGGCAACCGCTAATTCATCTTTGTTTGCAATCGCGGTTTCGTTTTCTTTTTCCTTTAATTTTCTGTTGAGCATCGTCGCGATAAAAATGCTGAACAAAATAATTCCGATGCTCAAGTAACCCGTAACTTCGTAATTTTCGATTCGATTGTCGGGCATTTTGACAACAATGTAGCCTGCCAGAACCGAAGCTATTCCGACAAATATTTGCTGGACGGATGAATTAAAACTCATAAAACTGCCGCGTCTTTCGGTCGGCACGACGTGGCTGACCATCGCCTGCGCGGGAATAAATCTGCCCGCTGAAATGATGAACCATAAACCCGTGATGCACAATACGAGATAAAACGAAATCGCCGGCAGATTCGTAATCAAAGCGATCAGCGGAACGCCCGCCAGCGTCAGAAAGACAAGCAGATTATACTTTCCAAGCCGATCCGCCAGACGACCGAGCAGCGGCGACGTAATCATCGTCAGAGCGCCGCCGACCATATAAATTATCGGCGTTTGCATTTTGGAAAATCCCATATTGAATTCCATAAACGGATTAATAAACGGGATAATCATAAAATGCCCCATCATCAGAAAAGCCGTCAGCGCGAGCGCGTATAATTGACTGGAATTTCTTAAAACATCGCCGACGAGCTGAATCGGACTGATTTTTTGACGATTTTCAACCAACAAATGCGCGTCCATTTTCGGCAGAAATTTAATTAAAAACGGTGTCAGAAAAATGCCCAAAATAACGACGAAAAAGAACGGCGCGTGCCAGTTAAAAAGATTGGCAATATAAAGCCCGAACGGCACGCCGAAGACCGAAGCCGCCGAAAACGCCGCCATAATCATTCCCATCGCCGCCGCGCGTCGTTGGTATGGAATGATGTCGGCGACGATAGCTAAAACCTGTGCGCCGATCAAACCGCCGAACAGTCCGGCGACGATGCGCGACACGAGCAAAATTTCGTATCTCGGCGAGATCGCGCAGAACAGAGTTCCGATAAGAAATCCCGCGTAGGCAAACATCAAAACCTTTTTGCGGTCGAAACCGTCCACAAAAAACGCTGCCAGAAAACCCGATGCGCCCGCGCTGAAGGTATATGCCGCGACGAGCATCGAAAATTGCTGTGAACTGATGTCAAAATACGGCATCAGATAATTTCCGAGCGGCATCAGGATCATAAAATCCAGAATGTGCGTGAAATTCAAAACCGTCAGCAACAGCAAAATAATTTTTTCTTTTCTATCCATTTCAAAACTTCGTGAAGTTTCAATCTAAACGATCAGCGATTCTTTTGACTTAAAACAGACTTCAATTTTTTCGTGTCCATTTCGTGTGTCTGTTCGTGGCTAATTCTATGCGCCTTTCGCCTTCCGCAGATTAATCGCCCGCCCGTATTGTTTCGGTACATCAACCTCACCGCCGAGTTCTTTCGCCGCCGTGAACGGAAAATACGGATCGCGCAAAAATTCACGCGCCATCAAAACCGCGTCAGCTTCGCCGTTTTCGAGAATTTCTTCCGCCTGTTTTGCTTCGGTAATCATTCCGACCGCGCCTGTGGCAATGCCGACGTGTTTGCGGATTTCCGCCGCGAACGAAACCTGATAATTCGGCGCAACCGGAATAAGCGCGTCCGGCACATTTCCGCCGCTCGAAACGTCAATCAGGTCAATACCGATCTCTTTTAGTTTTTTGCAAAGCTCGGTTGATTGCTCCAAATCCCAACCTTTTTCCGTCCAATCGGTCGCCGAAATCCGCACAAAAACAGGCAGATTTTCCGGAACGGCTTTTCTGACTTTTTCGGCGGTTTCAAGCAGAAAACGCATTCGACTTTCAAGATTTCCGCCGTATTCATCGGTGCGTTTATTGGAGAGCGGCGACAAGAATTCGTGAAAAAGATAACCGTGCGCGGCGTGAATTTCGATGACTTCAAAACCGGCTTCGACCGCGCGTTTTGCCGCCGCGACAAAATCGTTCGTCGCTTTTTCAATATCTTTCAAAGACATTTCACGCGGCAGCGGATAATCCGGCGAAAAAGCCAACGCGCTCGGCGCAATGGTTTCCCAACCGCCGCTGCCAATTTCAACTTTTATGCCGCCGTTCCATGGTTCATTCGTCGAAGCCTTACGTCCGGCGTGGGCGATCTGAATTCCGGCAATCGCGCCGTTTTCCTTGATAAATTTCGTGATTTTTTTGTAGGCTTCCGTATGCGCGTCCGACCAGATTCCGGCATCCGACGGCGAAATTCTGCCTTCGGGCGAAACGGCGGTCGCTTCCATTATCACGAGTCCCGCGCCGCCGACCGCGCGGCTCCCCAGGTGAACGAGATGCCAATCGGTCGGCATTCCGTCAACGCTCGAATACTGGCACATCGGCGAAACCCAGATTCTATTTCTGAACCGGATTCCGCGTATTTTATATTTCTCAAATAATTTGCTCATAATTTTCCCTTAGTTCGTTTTTTTACTTATTTAACCCAAGTTGCCAGTTGTAAAACTTTTAATTTTTTTACCGCGAAAAACGCGAAAAACGCTAAAATCAATGTAATACCAATCAATGATTCTTTCTTTTTTCGCGCCTTTTCGCGTCTTTCGCGGTTAATATCTTCGATAATCTTCTTAATTGACAACTTACGGTTATTTAGTTTTTTTGCCGGCGAAACTCCGTCGTCAGCAATCCGGCATAACCCCGTTTTTCCGGTTTGATTTCATCTATGACGATGTGAATATGTTCGGGCTTTTTTCCCAGAACATTTACTAAAGTCTGCGTCATTTCTTCGACAATCTGCTTTTTTTGTTCGATGGTCGTTGCTGCGTCTTTTGTAATCTTTACATTTATATACGGCATAATTTTTCTCAAGCAGGTAAGCAAAATTTTTAAGATACAAATTCTTAATTGTGAATTGTGAATGATGAATGCTTTCATTATTTAACTGAAAATTCTGAAAGGTTTCTTTCACCAGCGGACTTGAAACGGTTGAAGAGTTTTCTTCCATTTTCCGTTTTCCGTTTTCCATTATCAATTTTGTATCCGGTTTTTCATTTTCCCTTTGTTGTGCTTACGTCATTCCGACCCAACTTTCGTCGGCAACATCGCGCCAGCGCCGGCGGATCGCTTCAAAATCATCGGGAGCTAATTCGCCGAGGCTGATGTATTTGGCATTTTCCTGCCAACGCTGCGGCTTGGTCGTGCCGACGATCATCGTCGAAATGCCCGGAATCGAAAGCGTAAAACGCAGAGCTTTGGCGATTGATTCGTCCATCGAACGGCTTAAAAAATCGAATTTCAGTTTTTGGATTCTGTCCCAATACTCGTGATGATAAGAGTCTTCGGGCTTTTCCTTATTGCGCCAGACCGCATTGGCAATCGGGCGTTTGGCGATTATTCCCAAACCTTTTTCCGCCGCCAGCGGAATATTTCCGTCAATCGGTGATTGATCGGCAATCGAAACCGACGTTTGCAGTGAATCGAAAATACCCGATTCAATTGCCGCCAGCGCGTCTTCATTATCGCCCGAATAGCCGATAAATCTTGTATAACCTTTCTCTTGCGCGAGTTTTAAGGCTTCTATCGCTTCGCCTTTTTTCAAAACTTCCGCCGAACAACTATGAAGCTGGGCGATATCTATATAATCGGTTTTGAGCGCACGCAAACTCTGTTCGATGGTTTCCAAAATCCCTTTTTTCGACCAATCTTCCCGCGAAAAAGCATCGAGCGCACCGCATTTGGTCAGCAGATAATAATCCTTCCGGCGATTTGAAACCGCGTTTCCGATTAATTCTTCCGAAGTTTTATAAGCCGCCGCCGTGTCAATCACATTCAAACCCGCATCCAGAGCCGAATTTAATAATTCTTCAACATTTTTCTGGTTTTCATTGCCCCAACCGATTTCCGCACCGCCGAAGCCGAGCACGGAAAATTCCATATCCGTTTTTCCGAATTTTCTCTTTTCCATATATAAATTTTTAGCCGCAGATTTTCGCAGATAAACACAGATTATTTTTTATTCGATTTCCTTCGACAAAAGTTTAGTTTTTAGAGGCGGCGGACAATCACCAATAATCAATCGGACAAAAATTTCTTCACCGAATACTGCCACAGCATCTTCAAACTTTTTTAGCGTCAATCACCGCATCAGCAGCTAAGACCGCTACATCATTGCTCCATTTTTGAAATTCTTCATTCTCTTTTGTCATAAATCGTCTTAAAAATCCGCGTCCATCTGCGTAAATCTGCGGCTAATTTTTCTTTCCTACAAATCGAAAATAAAACAAGTCGTCGTGCCGTGTGCATAAAGTTTTCCGTCTTCGCCGATTAATTTCCCTTCTGCCGAAGCGATCTGTCTGCCGACGTTGACGACTTCGCCGACGGCTTTCAGACTTCCCGTTTTTTCAAAAACGGGGCGCACAAAATTTACTTTAATCTCAACGCTCGTCGAACCTTTTCCGGCTTCGAGTGTCGAATGAATCGCGCACGCCATCGCCGAATCTAAAAGCGTGCAGATAAATCCGCCGTGAATCGTTCCCAACGGATTGTAAAATTTCGCGTGCGGTTTTCCTTCAAAAACGGCGCGTCCCGGTTCGATTTCGCTTAGCAGAAAATCGAAACTCTCCCCGATCGGCGGCGCGGGTAACTCACGGGCGACCATCATACGAAAAACTTCGATCGGTTTCTCACGCTTCCAAATTTCGAGCGGAATCAAACCGTATTTTATTTCTTCTGTCGGACTCATTTGCTTAATTCTTCTTCGACTTTTGCTTTCAATCTTTCATCTTCCGCTGTCACGTCGGGCGCAAAACGGGCGGCGATCTCGCCGTTTTTGCCGATCAGAAACTTTTCGAAATTCCACAAAACCTCGCTCGGTTTCGAACGCTTCGAACCGTAACCGGCGAGTTTTTCTTCAAATTCGCCGTCGTTGACATCTGTGTCGGGTTTCGTTTCGGTCAAATAATGATAAAGCTGATGCTGATCGTCGCCTTTGACGGAAATTTTTGAAAAAAGCGGAAATTTTACGTTAAAATTCGTGTCGCAAAATTCCTTGATTTCTTCTTCCGTTCCCGGTTCTTGTCCCATAAAATTGTTTGCCGGAAAGCCCAGAACTTCTAAGCCTTGCGCTTGATATTCGCCGTAAAGTTTCTGCAAACCTTCATATTGCGGCGTTAAACCGCATTTCGAGGCGACATTAACAACGAGTAAAACCTTGTCTTTGTATTCGCCCAGATTTGTTTCCTGCCCGTCAATCGTTTTAACGGGAATTTCATAAATTTCATTTGCCATATTTTTTTTAGGGTGAAAAAGTGAAAAAGGATAGAAGTGAAAAAGTTTGATTGATTTGATTCAACACACTTTTTCACTTTTTCACCTTTTCACTTTTCCACTTCTATCTCCTTATATTTTCTACCGATTCTTTGATTAAATTTTCCAAAACCGTCTTATCAACATCGCTCAAACGCTTGAAATACAAACAGCCTTTGCCGAGTTTATGTTTGCCTAATTTCGCCAGTAAATCCGCATTCATTAATTCGCCGTTTGTCAGATAAAGCGTCAAATTTGCCTGGCGCGGCGAAAAACCGATTTCCATCCAATCGAGTTCGCCTCCCGATTCGTATTTCAAATGCCGTGTGCCGAAACCGATGATCGCATCGCCCCAAATTTTCGGTTTCACGCCGGTTGCTTTTTCCATCAAACCGGCGATTTCCCGGCTGTCTTCGCGTTTTTGTTCGTCCTCAACCGCGTTTAGAAAATCCTCAACATTTGCCTCGGTTTTCTTTGTTTTCAGTTCTGCTTTTGCCATATTCTTTTTACCTCGAATCTATTAAAATTTTCCGACCGATTCCCGATTTTATTACACATTCAAACTCAAAAAATGTAAAATGTTTGCGGAGAAAAAAATTATGTTGGAAGTAACACCGAAAAATTCATCTGCCACGTCCGGTTTTGTTCCAAAAGGCAAAATCTCGTTTGAAGATTTTCTGGTCGAATATGACGGACAGTTTGCCGAATGGATTGACGGAGAGGTTTTTTTAGATATGTCAGCATCCGATAGACACCAGGATTTAGTAAGTTTCTTGTCTTCAATTTTACGTTGTTATGTTGAAGAAAACGATTTAGGCGTAATCAGAACCGCGCCTTTGGTTATGAAAATGCAAAAAACCGAGCGCGGGCGCGAATCCGATTTGCTTTTTGTTTCAAAGAAAAATCTTGACCGGCTGAAAAAAAATTATCTGGACGGCGCGGCTGATCTCGTTATCGAAATTATCTCGCCCGAAAGCCGCGGACGAGATCGCGGCGATAAATTTTACGAATACGAAAAAGAAGGTGTCAAGGAATACTGGCTGATTGATTACGAACGCAAGCAAGCCGAATTTTACAATCCCGACAAAAAAGGAATTTACCAACTCTCAACACCGGACGAAAACAATATTTTTCACAGCCGCGCCGTCAAAAACTTAAAACTTGAACGTCGAATGGCTCTGGCAAAAAAAGCTGCCGACTCTGCTCGAAGTTCTCAGGGATTGGAAATTGATCTGACAGTTTTAATTTTCAAATATCTTTTTGCTTAAAAAAGCTACTTTTTTATCAGCGCATTTTTGAAATCTTCGATTTCGTCAACAAACAAATAAAGCGTTTTCGCCTTTGATTCAATTCCGTAGAAGCCTTTGACGACAATTTCGTTTTTCAGATCTATTTTCAGATTATGCGGTTCGAGTCCGCCTAAAAGCGCGAGTTTTTTCGCGCCTTTTTTATTTTCAAACGGCGCGGAAGTCTGTTCCGATTTTTCAATATTTTCCGGTTCGATCACCGCATCGCCGAAAAGTCCGTAACGCAGAAATACTTTGTTTCGGGTAATTTCAAACGGTCTTTGCAACACCGCTTTGAGATGCGCGAAAAGCTGAAAAAGAAAATAAATGCTCAGCGCGGTCAAAATCCAGGCGGCGGTTTCGCTCCACATAGCAACTAAAATATGTACAACAAAAGTTTCGACCGCGACGATAAAAATAATGATCGAATAAAGCGGGATAATTCCGCTTTATTTGTGATATGAAAACGTATTTTCGCGGTTTGCCCCTTTCCAGCTCAGAACGGCGTAATAAAAAACAGAGATTTCAAAAGCCGCCATTTCCGCAATTCGCGGCGAAAAAACGCGCGACCGGCAGGTTTCCCGCAGAATTTCCAAAACGTCCGAACTTTTTCCGCTTAGATTTTGATAAGTTTTATAAGATTTGTAAGCCGTTATTCCGAAAAAAGTTATGGCAATAACTTCCGCCAGAGGCAAAATAAAAGTCGTGATCAAACTAAGATGAAACCGACCGTCTGCCGGCAAAATCAAAGAAGCGGTCAGCACACCGAAGATGAAAACCGGAATTACGGTTAATTTCGGTATTCCGGTTTTTCTGATCAAAAACAAATAGATCAGCGGCGCGGACAGCGTCAGATCATAAGTTACGGCGACAGCGAATTCGGGATAAACGGTTAAAAGATTGGTCAAAGACAAACTTACGGCAAACAAAAAGATTGACAGCATTAAGCCGAAGGTTATGATTTTCGAGTTGGAATTTATGTTTGTAAAATTCATCCGGTGTCCCCCGTTTTTTTTCTATCAATCTCGTTCCTTGCGCGCGATCATCAAACCGTCGCGCACGGCAAACAAAATATTCGAAACCCTTTCATCCGCATTTATTTTCTCGTTATACTCGTGCAGAGCAATTGCCGATTCGTTTTCCTGCGAACCTTTTTCGGCATCCAAAACCTCGCCGCTCCAGAGAACATTATCCGCAATTATCAAACCGCCGAGGCGCATTTTCGGAAAAACCAGATCATAATAATTTGTATAGTTCGGTTTATCGGCATCTATGAAAACGAGACCGAAGATTTCATTTAAGGTCGGTATAATCTGCACCGCGTCGCCCAAATAACCTTCGATTTTGCTGAAATCATTGGTTCGCGCCCAAAATTCCTTGGCAATCATATGGGTTTCCGGCTGCATATCGAGCGTGATGATTTTGCCGTCATCGGTCAAACCTTCCGCCAGACAGAGCGCGGAATAACCCATATAAGTTCCGATCTCCAGAATTCTTTTCGGCGCGATCATCTTGCTCAGCATTGCCAGCAGACGACCTTGATAAAAGCCCGAAAGCATTGATTTATCAGCCCGTTCGCTGTAGGTTTTCTGCAAAAGTTCGGTCAGCAGATCACTTTCCGGCGAAGTATGTTTTTCCGCATAAACTTGAATTTCTTTATTTATGATTTCCATATTTCAGCTTTGTTTCAGCGATATTTCTCTCGCTTGCGTCGAGGTCATCACCGGGATAATTTCAAAATCCGTCAAATCATCCCAATTGCTTGTCCATTGCTCGAAAAGTTCGAATTCTGAAGTTTCCATCAATTGAAAACATTGCTTTAAATCCGCATCAATCCAGCTTGAAACATAGTTCAAACCGTCCGGCATCATTCGTCCTTTTTCTTCCAAACGCCGATAAATTTCACCGCTGTCCTTGAATTTTTCGATGACCATATAAAGCATTTTTTAAGAATTCCCGTCCACTTTCGATTCCAGACGCAAACTTATCAGAGCATGCTCGTCGTCCGTAATTTCCAAAACGTCTTCGCTCCCGTCAACATCGTATTGCACTGAAATTCCGCGAACATTCGTGATTACGTCTTTGATTTTATCAGCGTTTTGATCCGCGCGGTCAATTCGTATTACTTCGACATTCGCTTTATTTCCGTTGCGTTTCAAAGAAACTTCTTCGAGATGCGCTTCCCGACTTTCTTCCTCAACGCCGCCGGAGCGAAAAACCTCAAAACGGGCGCGGCGACCATTATTTCGCTGCGAAAATTTCTGCAAAAAATCTTCCCATTTCACAGGTTCGATCTGCTTGATCGGTTCTTTCGGTTCGCTCATATATTTTTTCTCCTAAATCAAATTTTTACAACAATTTTCCCGAAATGTGCGCCCGATTCCATATATTCAAGCGCGTCTTTGACTTCGCCGAATTCAAAGGTTTTATCAATTACGGGTTTTAAATGCGGATGATTGACAAACATTAAATTCATCGCTTCGAACATCTGCCGCGAACCGACGAGAATTCCCCGCATTCTGACGAGTTTCATCAGAATATGAACCGGATTTATCTCGCCGTTTCCCGATAAAACGCCGATTACGGCAATATATCCGCCGAGTTTTACGGCATTAAGAGATTTTGCCATCGTTCCCGCGCCGCCGACTTCGACTATCGTGTCAACGCCCTGTTTTTCCGTTAATTCCAGAACGGCTTGGTCCCAATCTTCGCGCGTTTTGTAATTTATCAAATCGGTCGCGCCTAATTCTTTGGCTTTTTCGAGTTTTTCGTCGCTCGAAGAAGTAATTATTATCCTTGTGCCGAAAACGCTCGCCATTTGCAGGGCGAAAATCGAAACTCCGCCCGTGCCTTGCAGCAGAATCGAATTATCGGATTTCATTCTGCCCGATTCAAAAAGCGCGTTGTAAGCCGTAACCGCCGCGCACGGCAGGGTTGCCGCTTCTTCCATTGAAAAATGATCGGGAATACAAACCAAACCTTCCTGATTAAAGCTGCCGAATTCGCACAAAACGCCGTCAATATCGCCACCGAGCGCGGTTCGTCTTTTTTCAAAATTGATCGCGCCGTCAGCCCATCCCTGCATAAAAATCGGCATTACGCGGTCACCGACCTTGAATTTCGTCACATTTTCACCGATTTCGACGACTTCGCCCGCGCCGTCCGAAAAAGGCACGAGCGGTGTTTTGAGTTTCGGATTATACAAACCCTTGACCATCATCAAATCGCGGTAATTTAATGAAAATGTGTGGAACTTCACCAAAACTTCATCGCGGTTCGGTTTCGGCACGTCGCGTTCGGTCAATGTCAGATTTTCAATGCCGAATTTGTTGATCTCGTAAGTTTTCATAATTGTTAAAAAAAATAAGGAATAGGTAAAAAATAACTTATAAAGATTGGCGAATAAGTAGGTCAGACTGGTAGTCTGACCACCACCCTTTTATATCAAAGTTGTTAATCGGTTGCCCAAATTGAACAGACTAACAGTCTGTTCTACCTTTTGTTACAAGTTATTTTTTACACGTTCCTAAGTTAAATTAACCACAGTTAAAAACATCATTTGCATAGATATTTTCAGGATAAATAGACAGGATTATTTATTCATAATCAATATCCGATTTTATCTGTATTTATCTGTGGCTAAACTTTTTACTACTTTTTCGGACTCTTCAAATTAAAGCGAATTACGACATCATCACGAATCAGATCGTCGGTTTTTCCGGCATAAACGATGCCGAAATCTTTGCGATTGATCGAAAATTCCGCGTCCACCGCCACGTCAGCATCGCCGACCGTGATTTTTGCCGGAAAGGTGATTGATTTTTTCTGTCCGTGCAGATCGAAATCGCCCGTAACCGTAAAATTATCCGCGCCTTTCGCCGCGTCCGCGACGATTTTTGTCGAAGTGAAAATTGCTTTCGGATATTTTTCGACATCGAAAAAATCAACCGTTTTCAGGTGATCGGTCAAACCGTCGGAATCCGTATAAACCGAACTTACTTCAATGTCAACCGAAACCTTGCTTTCCTCAGCTTTATTATTGACGAGATCTATAAATCCCGAAAACTGCTTAAATCCGCCGTCGTGTTTGCCCGTTACCTTCGAACCGGTAAATTCGATCTTCGAGTTTTCGGGTGTCAGCGGCAGTTTTGTTCCCTGTGTCGGCGCGTTTGTCGCCGTGTTTGTATTGGCGTTGCTATTACTCGGCGCCGAATTATTGCTCGTCGAATTTGTCGTCGTCGCCTTCGTTTTGTTTGCCGCCGGATCTTCGCAAGCCGTCAAAAACAGACTAAACAAACTCAGACTCAAGACTGTAATAATTAGTTTTTTCATTTCTTTTCCCAACCTTTTAAGCAGGTGAGCAAAAATTTTAAGATATGATGAAAATTCTAAAAATCCCTTTAAACATCAGATGTAAGAGAATTTAAGAGTTTTCTGACATTATCCATTATCCATTTTTAATTATCCATTGGTGCTTACTTTTTATTTTGCTGCTGCTTCTTTTTTCTGAAAACTTCCCCAATTGCTCAGTAATACTTCAAATTCCTTCTGAATTGACTGCTCTTTGTCTCTGATGTACCAACGCTGCATATTTTCCATTAACAGAGTTTTTTCCATTCCGGTTTCGCGCAATTCGAGAAAATGATCCATCGCCGCCTTCGGTCTTGGTCCCCAGATGCCGATCTCTTCGAGCGTTTCCGCATCGAGTGCGATCAGTTTCGGAATCGAGCGCGCATTATTCGTTAAATATCTGTCCATCAGTTCTAAATTTTCGTCGCGCAGTACGTAGCGCGTTTCGATATTTGAAATGGAATGCGCGATTTTTTCAATTACGGGAATATTCTGCGCCGCGTCGCCGCACCAGCCTTCGGTAACTATCAGCCAGATCATTTTGCGCCCGACCGATTCCGCAGCTTTTTTCAAAGAATCGCTGAGTTCCAAAGTATTTCCGAGCCGTTTCATTCTCTGGCGATTGATTTTTCCGTAATTAAACATTGCTTCCGATTGATTCGTTCCGGTCGTTTTGCCTTCCAACAGTAAATCATCGATCAGCTTGATATACTCGGCATATTCTATTGATTTTTTAATATATTCTTTCATAAATCACCAAATTTTTCACTTAATCTTTTTTCGAGATCAATCTGTCCAGACTCCACGCGCCGCCGCCGGCGAAAAACAGGTAGAAAAACACAAAACAATAAAGCACGGCAAGCTCGCCTTTATTGACGATCGGCAAAAACGCGTTCAGACCGTGCGCCATAAAATACGCAACCGCCATCAAACCGCTCATTATAAAAGCCGTCGGACGCGTAAATAATCCGAGCAGAATCAAAATTCCGCCAATAAATTCAAGTCCGCCCGCGCCGTATTTGACAAATGCCGGAACTTCACCTGTAAATTCCGAAGGCGGACGATTAAAAAGTTTTTGCGTTCCGTGCCATAAAAACAAAAATCCCGTAATAATCCGTAAAATACTTAAAACCTGCGGCGACCATTTTGATAATGTCTCATTCATACATTTTCTTCCTCAAAATTTATGATAAATTTATTGATTTTATTAACAAGTTTGTAACAACTAAAGCTACAAATGCAGTTAAAAAATCTGAATTCAAATCTGATTATTTAACCGTCGCAAACTGAAATAATTTCTCCGGTTTCAACCGATTTCAGAACATCCGCCAGAGAATATTTGACGAGTTTTTCTTCGATTGCCCGGTCAATATCTTTCTGCAAATGACACAAAACCGCTTCGATATTTTTGCCGACCGGACATTTCTGATCCGGTTTTTGGCGGTGCAAAGCAAAAGATTCGCCCGGCAAAACGGCTTGATAAATTTCGTTTAAACGGATCTCGTCCGCGCTTTTTGCCAGACGCGTGCCGCCGCTTGCACCTTTTTGCGAAATGACGAGATTTGCCTGCTGCAAATGACATAATAAACGCCGGATGACAACCGCGTTCGTATTAACACTTTTCGCCAGATATTCGGATTTGACCATCTCATCCTCGTTTTTTGCGAGCATTGCCAGGACGTGAATCGAAATTGCAAATTGTGAATTTGATGCCATTTGTAACGATTGTAGTTACAAATGAAAATAATGTCAAATTCAGCGGATAAAATATCACAATTAATTTGTTTTTAGTGGATTTCTATTATTTTTACGTAGTGCGTAAATTAATTATTCAGGCGTTTAAAAATAAGTTTGGAGTTCCGCGTTACTGCGAAACTCCAACCAATCAAGTTTTTTTTAACATTTTTACTGACGTTTCGCAAAAAACTTGTTTAATTTCTTATAAATCAGTATTTAAAACTTATTGAACATGAGTTCATCATTTTTTAACCCATTTATTTCTAAGAAGTTACAAACACTGGCGAAACGTAGGTTTTTACTCTTAGATTATTACCAAGCAGCTTTTTCTAAAAAGTGTTCAAATAACTTCAAATTTCAAATGGTACCTGATGTAGGTCAAGGACTGGAGCGCGAACGCCCCGCTTGGCGGCGCGTTCAAGTGAAGCGAGAACAGGCGCAGTGCTTGATTTATCCGAAACTTTTTTGTTACCGAAAGTTGTCAGCGCGTCTTGCTTGGCTCGCCGCGGGCAAGCAGGGACACTCGCGCTCCAGTCCTAATCAGTTATCTCAAATGTTAATTACAATAAATCGGATTCATCATTTCCGGCATCGGATTCTTCCTGCGACGGTAAATCATTCGTGTCCGGCGTTGGAATCCCCTCGCCGACATCACCTTCTTTTCCGGGCGTTTCGATATCGCCTTCCTGTGTTTCAGGATTCAAATCCGAATGACTGCCGAAATCTTCCGTATCATTATTCGGAGATGTGTCGGGATTTGGAATATTTTGAACGTCTTGCATAATTTTTCTCCTTCTTTAAGTTCTTATATTTGTTCAATTACTAGGGGCTAAAAGTTTAACTTGTGAAATATTATTTTGCCTTTAAGGCTTATAATTTATAAATTTTGAAATAAAATTCGGTCTCCAAAAATCCGGTGCGGGTTTTGGAATCGGCTTATCGAATGCCGACGCCATAGCTCGCACATTTACAATTTTGTTTTGAGTTTTAGGTTTCTTGAAATTGCCGTAAACAATGTCTTGAAGATTTTCTCTAAAGATATTAAATTTAACTGACTTATACATAACTTACGACCTCCTATCAATTCTCACAACAGTTGGTGCAAGTTATGTGCCTAAGTTAAATCCCTGTAAATTATTGGTTTTAGGACGGTATTTATTGAAATATGTAAGCATTTGGAACATTCCATTCGTGCTAAAAACGGACGTTTTACACTTTGGTCAGATTTTGCAGTTCCTTTAAGGATTCATCGGAAATCAAATAAAACGGGCGGATTTTTTCTTTATGCGGAATTTTTCGGGCAGTCAGCGAATCACAAATTATCATCGCCGAATTTTTCAAACCGCTTTGCCATTTTTGTGTTTTTGTCGAACGCAGAATCAAAGATTCGCTTTCGATATTTGCCGCAACTAAAATGGTTTTTGCCAGCAGCAGAAACTTTTCCCAGCCGGAAACAATGGCAATTAAATCGTCCCGGTCGGGACGCGTTTCGCCCGTCATCGAAGCGGAAACGGAGCGCGATTTCAAATAAAAACAAGATTTATCAGCGGGCAAAATTTCTTGAATATTGCTTTCTTCATCATTCATCGCCACAAAAATCGCGTTTAGTTTTTCAAAGGTTTCACGAAAATCTTCAAAACTGATGCCAATAACTGTAAATTTTGTCGCTAAGCGGATTTCTTCGATTAAAATTTCCCGAAAATCTTCGTCGGATTCGATTAAAATTATTTGCTTTGCGCTTTGACTGGAAAACCATTTTCCCAACCGATTTTGAATTTCTGTTTTGGAAAAACCTTTTAAATGGGCGGTCTTCAGAAAATCGGCGATGAGCAAATCGAGCGCATTTTCACCTCTCGAATTTCTTGCCAAAACTTTGCACACATAAAAACCGCTGCCCTTTTTAAACTCGATCCAGCCGTCTTTGGCAAGTTTTTGATACGCGCCGGAAACCGTGTTTGAATGAATCCGAAACCTGCGCGCAATTTCCTGTGTGCTTGGAAGTTTTTCGCCGACCGGCAGATCGCCGCTCGTGATGCCGAGCGTAATCTGCGTAATAAGCTGTTCGCGCACCGAAACTTCGGAATTTTTTGAAAGCCAGATTTTCATTAAAACAAGATAAATTTAAACACATAGAAACATAGCAGACATAGCATAAAAATTAATATGTGTTCTATGTTTCTATGTGTTTAAAAATTTTATTTCAAAACGTGTTTCAAAGCATTTTCCAGATCTGGAAATTCAAATGCGAATCCCGCTTCCTGCAATTTTTTCGGAACGACGCGGCAGCCTTCAAGGAGCAGAGTTTCGCCCATTTCGCCGAAAAGCAGTTTAATTCCGAACGCCGGAACGGGAATAAACGTCGGGCGATGGAGAACTTTTCCGAATGTGTTTGTAAATGTTTCGTTTGTTACGGGATTCGGCGCAACCGCGTTGACCGCTCCGCTTAAACTTTCGTTTTCGAGGGCAAAAACTAAAATTTTGATCAAATCGTCAATCGCGATCCAGCTCATAAATTGCTCGCCGCTGCCGACCGTTCCGCCGACACCGAATTTGAACGGCGTGAGCATTTTTTCGAGCGCACCGCCGTCTTTTGTTAAAACAACGCCGATCCGCGGCAAAACGATTCGTGCGCCGAATTCCGTTGCCTGTTCGGCTTCATTTTCCCATTCTTGACAAACATCCGGCAAAAAGCCTTCGCCTTTCGGGCTTTCTTCGGTCAAAATTTCGTCCTGACGGTCGCCATAAAAACCGGTTGCCGAAGCCGAAACAAAGATTTTCGGCGGATTTTCCGTTCTTTTCAAAGCGTCAACCAGGGTTCGCGTTCCTTTCACGCGGCTGTCTTTGATGCTTTTTTTCTTTTCGTCCGTCCAGTTTCCGCCTGCGACATTATCGCCGGCGAGATGCACGACGGCATCGAGATTTTCGAGCTTTAAAAATTCTTCCTCGGTAAAACCCGTAAAAGCATCCCATTGAATTTCGTCGGCGTTTTTTGCTTTGGAACGCGAAAGTTTAAAGATTTCGTGTCCTTTTGCTTCTAAAACCGGAATCAATTTCCCGCCGACCAAACCGCTCGCGCCTGTTATTAGTATTTTCATAATGTTTCCAAACATTCTACACAAATTGTTGCCGCTATGAATAATTTTATTATGCAAAATATCTTTCTTCGTATAATTTAAGTAAACCGGTTTCGGATGAAAAAAGACACATTACAAAAAATTTCGCTCGGCTCTGACATCATCACGCACGAATTTATCGAAGAATCCTTCGACCGCGTGACGGGTTCGAGCCTTATCGGCGGAAACGATATCAAGTTGTTAAAGGACGGCGCGGAAAATTATCCGGCGTGGCTCGACGCGATTGAAAACGCCCGCCGCAGAATCTATTTTGAAAGCTATATCATTCACGATGACGCGCAGGGCAAAATCTTTGCCGAAGCTTTGATAAATAAGGCGCAGGAAGGTGTTGAAGTAAAAATTATCTACGATTGGCTGGGCGGTTTCGGCAAAACTTCGCGGAAATTCTGGCGGAAATTGCGAAACGGCGGCGTTGAAGTCCGCTGCTATAATCCGCCGAAACTGACCGATCCTTTGATGATTTTGTGCCGCGATCACCGGAAAAATCTGGTCGTTGACGGGCGCGTCGCGTTTATCAGCGGTTTATGCGTCGGGCAGGATTGGATCGGTCATCCCGAAAAAAACATTCCGGCGTGGCGCGATACCGGCGTGCAGCTCAGAGGCGCGGCGGTCGTCGAAGCGGAACTCGCTTTTGCCCAAATCTGGGCGCAGCTCGGCGAACCGCTCGATCTAACAAAATTAGCGAAACACGAAGATTTTCCCGCACAAAAAGGAAAAACTACCTTGCGCGTCGTCGGCAGCGTTCCGGCAAGTTCGCATATTTACCGCATTGATCAGATTTTAGCTGCCGGAGTTCGTGAATCAATGTGGATTACGGACGCATATTTTATCGGCGTTCCGTCATTTTTGCAGTCTTTAATGGACGCGGCGCAGGACGGAATTGACGTTCGCGTTTTAGTTCCGCAAAGCACCGATATTGCTCTGATTCGTGATACGACGCGCTCGACCTATCGACCTTTGCTCGAAGCAGGCGTGCGGGTTTTTGAATGGAACGGTTCGATGATTCACGCCAAAACGGCGGTTTTCGACGGCAGATTTTCGCGCGTCGGTTCGACGAATATGAATATCGCCAGCTGGTTCGGCAACTACGAACTCGACGTTATCATCGAAGACGAAGACTTCGGCAGACAGATGCAGGAAATGTTTCTGGAAGATTTGAAAAATTCGACCGAAATCGTTTTAGCCGATACGGAAAGAGTTAAATTAAGAAAAAGAAGAAAACTCCGAAAGGAAAAAAAAGGCGGTGGAAGCGTGCGAAAAGCGACCGCCGGCGCGATCAATGCCGCAACGTCAATCGGTTCGGCAATTACGAAACAGACCAAACTCGGCGCGGCTGAGGCAAGATTGCTGTTTATCGTCGGAACGGTTTTGCTGATGCTGGCACTGCTTTTAATATTTTTTCCGCGCATTGCTTCGATCCCTTTGATCTTTATTCTGCTGCTGCTGGCGTTTTCGACGCTTTTGAAAGCCGCACGGAATTACAGAAATAATTAACAGGGATATCAGGATAAATAGGATTTTTTATCCTGTATATCCCTGTTAATTATATTTTTTGAATTATGAATCGAATTCGCATCGCTACATATAATATTCACAAATGCGTCGGGCTTGACCGTCGGCTTTCGCCCGAACGAATTGCCGATGTTTTAAGGGAACTCGATGCGGACGTGATCGCTTTGCAGGAAGTTTTGTGCCACACGACCGCGCACAAACGCGAGCATCAAGCCGAATTCTTAGCGGAAGAATTAAAGATGGATTTTCGTCTCGGCGAAAACCGCAAACACCTGGGCGGCGATTACGGAAACGCGATTTTGAGCCGTCTGCCTTTGAAAAATACCGAAAATTTCGACATCAGCATTCAAAAACGCGAGCCGCGCGGCTGCCTGCGCACCGAAATCGCTCTAAGTGAAAAAAAATCGCTCCAATTTTTTAATCTTCACCTCGGAACATCGTTTTTCGAACGCCGCAAACAGGTTCACAAACTGCTTGCCGCGCACGCGCTCGACAAACAAAACTTCGCCGGAAAACGCATCGTCGCCGGAGATTTCAACGAATGGACAAACGGCATCACGACCCGTCTTTTTAAGAACAATTTCAAAAATGTTGACGCAAAACTCCATCTCGGAAAAACCCGCACATATCCGGGAATTTTCCCGTTTTTAAACCTCGATCACATTTATTTCGACGATAAATTTAAATTAATCAAGGCGTTTCTGCACCGCAGCCGAACCGCTCTGCTCGCTTCCGATCATCTGCCGATTGTCGCGGAATTCGAGTTTTGAATTCAATCATTCAATTTCCCGTTTCACTTTTTCCCTGCAAATCGTGTCTGATGAATTTTACCATTCGGCGGATTTCTTCTTCGGTCAATTGGTTTTCAAAGGCGGGCATCGGGAGTTTGCCGTGTTTTATTTGTTGGTAGATTTCTTCTTCGGATTTCGCCTCCGCCGCGCCGTATCTGAGGCTCGGAATAAGTTTGCCGTCTATTTCCTTGCCGTTGGCTTCCGTGCCGTGGCAGATCGCGCAGTTTTGGCGAAAGAGCGACGCTTCATAGGATTTGCTGTCGGCAATGACGATGCTGCGCTTTGGTGGGGTTTGCGTGCAGGCGATTGAAAACGCGATGAAGATAAAAACAATTACAAATTTGATCTTCGGTCTTCGGTCTTCGGTCTTTGCCTTCAGACTTTTGACTCCGGGCTTTGGATTCACCGTATCGCTCCTTCGATCGGGCTTGATGCGCTGGCGTATAAACGTCTGGGCATTCTGCCTGAAAGATAAGCGAGCCGTCCGGCTTGGACGGCGAGTTTCATTGCTTCCGCCATCTGCGCGGCATTTCCGGCTTCGGCAATCGCCGTGTTCATCAGAATCGCGTCCGCGCCGAGTTCGAGAGCGATTGCCGCGTCCGACGGCACGCCGACTCCGGCATCAACAATAATTACCGCGTCCGGCAATTGCTCGCGCATTATTCTAAGATTAGAAGTGTTCTGCACGCCCATTCCCGAACCGATCGGCGAGGCTAAGGGCATCACGGCGGGACAGCCCGCATCGAGTAATTTTTTCGCCATTATCAGATCGTCCGTAAAATACGGCAAAACGATAAAGCCTTCTTTAATCAGAACTTTCGCCGCTTCTAAAGTTTGTTCGTTATCGGGCAAAAGCGTAACCTGATCGCCGATGACTTCGAGCTTGATCCAATCGGTTTCGAGTGCTTCTCTGGCAAGCCGCGCCGTACGGATGGCGTGTTCGGCATCATAACAGCCCGCCGTGTTCGGGAGAATCTGCATCTTTTCGTCGAGATAATCGAGAAAAGATTCGCTCGAACGATCAAGCGGAACGCGGTTGACGGCGACCGTCACCATTTCCGCGCCGCTCGCTTTGTGCGCCTGCTGCATTTCTTCGTGCGAACGATATTTGCCCGTGCCGATGATGAGCCTCGAATAAAATGTCTTTCCGGCTAAATTAAATGTGTCTGTCATATAATAATTTCAGATTTCAGATTTCAAATTTCAAATTTCAAATGTTTGATTGATTTTACCAAAATTAACCGCAAAAGAAATGCGGACGGAAATTAAAATTTCCAATCCGCATTTTAAGATTTAGTAATATTAATAAATTTATCCGCCGCCGACAAAATGAACGATCTCGATTTTGTCCGAATCTTTGACACGGATATTTTCCCATTCCTTTTTGCGAACCACTTCCTTGTTCAGTTCGATGGCGATGCGTTCGTCGGGCAGCGAAAAATGCTTTAACAACTCGGTTAAATTCAAATCGTTTTCGATTTCTTTTGCTACGCCGTTGATAAAAACTCTCATAGTTTTTATTTAACCTTAAAAGTAAACGAATAATCAACCTGACTCGATGACGCGGCGGATTTCGGTTTCCTCGCCGTCGTATAAAGCTCTGATTAACAAAACGGCGCGTCCGGTTTTGAAGTTCGGCAATTGCAGATGGACGACGGCAATGCCGTTGCTGTCGGTTTTGGCGTGGAAAATTATCGGGCGAAACGCCGAACCGAGAACTTTGATAATCACGTGCGCTTTGACCAGTCCGAAATCTTCGTTGCCGCGATGAACCGAGATATTCAAGGTTTTCCGATCTCCGCCTTTAAAACTCAAATCATTTAAGAGCGAAATCGTCAATTTATTATCAGCGACTTGCCGCGGCTGACTGATATTTTCCGACAGAATCACAACCGCTTCCGCCGGCAAAATCATCTCCTCTTCGATAATCTGCACTTCTTCGATCACGGGTTCGGCAAAAATTTTCGGAACTTCAAAAATCAAACCGTCTTCGGGCATCGGAATTCTTCCCGTTTCCCTGACAAACGGGTCCGAAACTTCGGCGAAAATTTCCTCGCTCCGGTCAACGAAAAAAAACTTTTCCTTAAAAGCCAGTAAAGCCGGTATTTCTACCGGAATATTGGGAATCTCGATCGGCGGATTTTCACTCAAAATCTGCGGCGGCGCGGGTTTCGGCTCTTCAACGTGTTTTATCCCTTCAATTTTTATGGCAAAATCTTCAATCGCCGGTTTTTCTTCGCGCAAAAAAGGCAGGTCTGCCAGTAATTCACGCGGAATTATATAGGTTTCAAAGCCCGTTTTTTCCGGGTTTTCTTCATTTGTTTCTGTTTCAATAATTTCAATTTCAATCGGCGGTTCCGACGTTTTTTTATTGGCGGCGGATTCCTTCATCGTCATCCGCTTTAAATCTTCGATTCTTCCGGTTTTGACCGCCGCGCAGATGAGTTTATGCTGGCGTTGCAGCCGTTCGGATAAAACCGTTTCATCGAAATTGTCCAGCAAATCATTATACGGCGAACGCTTGCTTGCCAGAATCGTGCCGCCGTCGTAGATCAGCGACAGGATCAGCGGCGTATCCAAACCTTTATCTTCGGTTTGAATATGATATGTTATGCCTTCGCAAGTAATGTCTGTATTGAATCCGCTTATCACTTTATAGTTTTTTGTAAAAAAATTTCGGCGAGAAATGCTTGAATGGTTTAATGCTACATCCTACTTTAGAAATTATCACACGCGTTTACAAACGGTCAACGAAATTTTCTTTTTCTCAATAAAACCGGAAAAGGTTTTTATGCGTGGTTAGTTTAGCAAAATTTCTATTTGTTATTAGTAAAATTTGTTGCCTTGACACTCCAAACGGCTTAACTTACGATTGAAATTGTGCAATAATTCTCAAACTTTAATTTACATTTTTTCGCTGTTTTCGTTTAGTTCTAAACTAAATATAGCCGGAAATTTCAAAACTTTTTATGAGCGAATTTAATATCTTTGATTATGCGCCGATTGTCATGATGTTTATCGTCGCAATCGGTTTTGCCGGAAGTCAGATTCTGGTAACGCAACTGATCGGTCCGCGCAAACGAACGGCAACCAAGCTGATGCCCTACGAATGCGGAAAAGATCCGGTCGGTTCGGCACGCGACAAATTTTCTGTTAAATTTTATGTAATCGCCGTTACTTTTTTGCTCTTTGATCTGGAAGTTCTTTTCCTGATTCCTTTTGCCGTCGCATTTAAAGAACTGCTGATTCAGGAAAAAGCCACCGGAATTATGTACGGAACGATTGCCTTTGTCGGTGTTCTGATTTTTATCTCAACCGTCATTATCGGTTTTCTTTACGATTGGAAAAAAGGCGCGTTCGATTGGAGTTTGCAGGCACGCGCCGAAGCCCGCAATGAAGCTAAAGCTCTGCGAAATACGAAAAGACACGGCGTTGAAAACTTAAAACGGGCGGAATAGATTTTTTTGGAGTAAAAACAATGGGTTTAGAAAATAATATTTGGGAATCGTTACCCGATATAGTTACGGTCAAACTCGATGCAGTTGTCAACTGGGCGCGAAAATCGTCACTGTGGCCGGCTACATTCGGTCTGGCTTGTTGCGCGATCGAGATGATGAATACGGTCAGCGCGCGAAATGATCTGTCGCGCTTCGGTGCGGAAACATTTCGCGCCAGTCCGCGTCAGGCGGACGTGATGATCGTTTCGGGACGCGTTTCGCGCAAGATGGCTCCGGTCGTGCGCCGCATTTACGATCAGATGCCCGAACCGAAATGGGTTATTTCGATGGGCGCGTGCGCGACGAGCGGCGGAGTTTTCGACAATTATGCAATCGTCCAGGGCGTGGACAAAATCGTTCCGGTTGACGTTTATATTCCGGGCTGTCCGCCGCGACCTGAAATGCTGATTCACGCGATTATGATGCTGCAGGAAAAAATTATGAACGAATCGGTCAGAGACCGCCGCGATACCATCGAAAAAGAATCGCGTGTTTCGATCGTTCCCGGAACCCTGCCCGTTACGGAAGGCACGGCTTTGGAAATTGGCACGCACGCGGAAGTTGATAATAAAGAAGTTTCGCGCCCCTATACGATTCCTTCGCGGCACGAAAAACGGCGTTCTTCGTAAATTTTATGAGCGGCGACAAAATCTTAAAAAACTCGCCGCTTTTTTGCTAAAAACAAATATGGCTGATACAAAAGTTTTGCACGAATTTGTCGAGAAATTAAAGGCGGAAAATCCCGTTTGGGTCGAAGACTTTAAGGATGCCCGCGGGGAAGTTACCGTTACCGTTCCGCGTGATTCGATCGTTGATGTATGCTGGGTTTTGAAAACAAAACACGGCTTTAATATGCTTGCCGATCTGTGCGGCGCAGACCGCGGTCCCGAAGACGATCCGCGTTTTGAAGTCAATTATCACCTGTTTTCGACGACGCATCACCGACGCTTGCGCCTCAAAGTCCTTTTAAGCGAAGACGATCCGAAAGTTCAAACCGTGGTCAGCGTCTGGAAAACCGCCAACTGGCACGAACGCGAAACCTTCGATCTGTTGGGCGTAATTTTTGAAGGTCATCCGGATTTGAGAAGAATTCTGCTGCCGTCGGATTTCGACGGACACGCACTGAGAAAAGATTATCCGTTGCGCGGATACGAACCGTATAGTTTGAGTTAGAAATAATGAACCAAAATCTTCATAAAGCCTTGACCGAAGTTCGCCCGCTGCCGATCACTTACACGGCGGATGATCTGGACTTTATGCCCGAAGATACTAATCGCTATGAAATAATCGGAGGAAAATTATTTGTGTCCCGTGCGCCCCATCTCGACCATCAACGAACGATTACTAATTTAATTTACCGATTCAGCATTTATTTGGAAAAAAATCCGATTGGTGAAATTTTCACAACTCCGGGCGTAATTTTCAGCAAAGAAGATGCGGTAATTCCCGACCTCGTTTTTGCCACCCACGAAACAGTTGAAAATTCGGTTGCCGGAGCGGATGAAAAATTCGAGGGAAAATTTATCGGTGCGCCGGAACTCGTAATCGAGATTTTGTCCTACGGCAAAAAGGATGTCGAACGCGACCGCGTTCACAAACGCGAACTTTACGGAAAATTCGGGGTACAGGAATACTGGATTGTTGACGGATTATTTAACACGATCGAAGTTTATCGTTTGGAAGAAAAAGGACTGGAACGAATCAAGCGGTTCGAGATTCACGAATCCATCGAAACGCCGATTCTGTCTGATTTTTCCTTGAAATTAACGGACATTTTTAAATTTTAATTTATGAGCGCAGTTTTAGATAAAATACCGAGCCAATTTGAAGTTTTGGATCAGCCTTTGGATTCGCAGATGACGCTTTCGATGGGACCGCAGCATCCTTCGACGCACGGCGTTCTGCGGCTTGAATTACAGCTTGACGGCGAACTCGTCGTTTCCGCCCTTCCCGACATCGGTTATTTGCATACGGGAATGGAAAAGCTCTTTGAATACAAGAAATACCAGCAGGGCATCGTCATCACCGACCGGATGGATTATCTGAATCCGCTCGGCAATAATCTGGTGTATGTGATGGCGGCGGAAAAACTTCTCGATCTGGAAATTCCCGAACGCGCTCAGGTTATCCGCGTTATGATGTGCGAGCTGCAGCGCATCGCCTCGCATATGGTTTGGCTCGGCACGCATTGTCTGGACATCGGCGCGATGAGCGCGTTTTTCTATTGTTTCCGCCAGCGCGAAAAGATCTTGAATTTGATCGAAGCGTGTTCCGGCGGACGGATGACACCGAGTTATTTCCGGATCGGCGGTTTGATGATGGATCTGCCCGCCGGTTTTGATCGGCGCGTCAAACAATTTATGGACGATTTCCCTGCCGCCGTCGAGATGCTCGAAACACTCGTTACCGGCAACACGATCTGGCAAAGCCGGACAAAAGGAATCGGCGTAATTTCCGGCGAAGAAGCGATTGACTGGGCATTGACCGGACCGTGTCTGCGCGGAAGCGGCATTGATCTCGATCTGCGGCGCGACGAACCGTATTCGGGTTATGAAACATATGATTTTGACGTACCGGTTGAAACGGACGGCGATGTTTGGGCAAGATTCAAAGTTCGGATGCGTGAACTCTACGAATCGCACAAGATCGTCCGGCAGACTCTTGAAAGATTAAAACCCGGACCGATCAAAGCCGACGCGCCGAAGGTCGTACTGCCCGACCGCGACGATATGCGGAAACATATGGATTCGCTGATTCATCATTTCCTGATCGTTGCCGAAGGTTTTGATGTTCCCGAAGGCGAAGTTTATCACGCCATCGAAGCCTCGAAGGGCGAACTCGGCGTTTATATGAAATCGAACGGCGGACCGAAACCGGACCGTGTTCATTTTAGAGGTCCGAGCTTTGTCAATCTTGCCGCCTTGCCCGTTATGAGCGAAGGCGAAATGGTCGCCGATGTCGTGGCGATCATCGGTTCGCTCGATATTGTTCTCGGCGAAATTGACCGGTAAATTTCAGGGGAAAATTTATGACTATAAATCAAGAAAAGGAATTGTTCACTACACTTGCCACTTTGGTGACAGGAGTTAAAGCGATTCAATCAGATGTCACAGGTTTGAAAGCTGATGTCACAGGTTTGAAAGCTGATGTCACAGGTTTGAAATCTGATGTCACAGGTTTGAAATCTGATGTTGGTGAAATTAAGAACACTCTGAATGAACATTCGCAAGCTTTTATAAGATTAGAGTCTAAAATCGACAGCGTAGCCGGTAAAGTCTTAAATCACGAAACCCGATTAACAAAAGCAGAGAAAAATATTGAAGATTTACAAAGCGGGATACATTAAAAATTTAATAGTGTTTCGGGAAAAATGAGCATTAATCAATGAAATTGAAAGCTGTAAAATTCGGAGTTATTACTTTTGCAATGCTGATTTGTTGCAGTTTTTCAGTGTTTTCGCAAAATATTTGTAATTTACAAATTAATGTCTATGAATTTAAGGATGATGGAAGCGCGGAACAGTATCCGGTTAAAGTTGCAAAATTTAAGTTTATAAGTAGTGAAAACGGTAAATCAATAAAGATAAGCAATAAAAATGGCGTTTATTCCGCTAATAATTTAGCCGAAGGCAAATATAATTTGACTGTTTCAAAACCCGGTTTTCAAAAAACACTTAAAAAGATGTCTATTGATTGCGGTTTAATTAATTTGCAGAATACAATTTCTGAAATCGTTTTCCTTTGGAAAGGTAGTTCAAAACAAACATTTAATATGTCTTTTGACGGCGTTGCTGGAGTAACATCTGGAGCAACAAGAGTAAAAAACGCGGATTCTCCAAGTTCGGATGTAAACAAAAATGCAAGCTATTTGGACAGCCCTAAGTATCCTTCTGCTGCCAAAGCAGTTGGCGCGAAGGGTAAAGTCGAAGTAAAAGTTTTAATAAATGAATTGGGATATGTAGTTTCTGCCGAGGCGGTCAGCGGACATCCCCTTTTGCGTTCAGCATCAGTTGGAGCCGCTAAGAGCTCGAAATTTAAAATGACGTTTTTAGACGGAGTTCCAGTTAAAGTTAGCGGTATTATTTCATATATTTTTAATTGAACGACACTATAAAATATGGCATCAGTTGCAACAGATTACACGAATAAAATTGTTTATACCGACGAACTGGCGGAGTTTTCGCCCGAAGTCGTCGAGGAAATGAAATCGCATCTCGTCAAATATCCCGCCGACAGAAAGCGTTCGGCGCTCATTCCGCTGCTGTTCGTAATTCAGCGCGAGCGCGGCTGGATTGACAATCCGGGTGTAAATTATCTGGCGCGGTTTCTCGATTTGGAAGTAACGGACGTTTGGGAAACGGCGACGTTTTATTCGATGTTCAATATGCGCCCGGTCGG
>JBBRVS010000059.1:0-26022 GCA_038246645.1 Pyrinomonadales bacterium | reverse complement strand
GGAATAGGGTATAAGCACCAATGGATAATTAAAAATGGATACAAAATGGATAATGGATAATGGATAATGGATAATTAAAAATAGATAATGGATAATGTCAGAAAACTCTTAAATTCTCTTACATCTGATGTTTAAAGGGATTTTTAGAATTTTCATAATATCTTAAAACTTTTGCTCACCTGCTTAATGGATAATTAAAGAATTCTGACATTATCCGTTATCCGTTATCCGTTATCCATTGGTATTTACCTTAAACGGTACGGTTTATAAACTTTTTCCGTTCCTCTGACGACTCTTGCCAGTTGATAAACCTGCCGTTTCATAATTTCGCCGAACGAAACCGCATCGCCGCTTTCAGTTTTTCTCTGACTTGCCATTTTCGCCTCGAATTCGCCGAAAAACATCTTTGAGCCGTCTTTATTCAGACGAAAACTGCCGTTTTTCCGCTCGAAATGATTCAGGTTTAATTGTTTGCGGCGAATCAGACGCAAAACCAGCGAATCGCAAAACACACTTCTGAATTCTTCCGTCAAATCCGATGCCAGCGCGGCGTGTCCGTCCTTCGGCGCGTGAAAAAACCCTTGAAAGGCATCCAATCCGGCAAGATTCAACAGCGATTCCAGACGGTTGTAAATCAAAGTATAAGAAAGGCTCAGCAACGCATTGACCTCATTTTTCGGCGGATTCGCCGAGCGTTTTTCAAATTTCCAGGGCAAAGGAATCCAACGCCGCATCATCGCAAAATAAGCGGCGGAAGATGCGCCCTCAATGCCCAGAAGCGTTTCCGCTCTCATCGCGTTTTCGGCATTTTGCAGAAGTTTTTTGAGCGTGGAAATTTCCTTCGAGTTTGTTTCGCTCTGCCTTACGGCAAAATCGATCTGATTGCGGATTTTTCCCGAAACGATCGCTCTGATCTGTAACAGACGAAAGTGTTCATCCCGTGCCAGATCGTATTGACGCACGCGAATTTCCGCATTTTTTCTGCCGTTGCCCACCAGACGACCTTGAAACCGCCCGCCTTGCGAAAGATATACGACCTCGATGTCCTTTTCCAGACAAAACGAAACGACCGGCGTGGAAAGATTGATATTGCCGAACAGAATCAACTGCCGCACTTGCGTTTCCGGCACATTCTGCAAAATTTCCCTGCCCTTGCCGATTACGATTTGCCCGCTTCTGCGCTGAACATTCGCGCCCTGTGTTGTAATGTAAAGTGTTGACATATCTGCTATAATCCTCTTATTATGAAAAACGGAAAAAGTAAAACCGAAAAAACTCAAAAAACTCAAAAAGCCCGGAAACCGAAATACTCGATTAGAGATTATCAGGACGATAAAGATACCGTTTTTGATAAAGAAACTCTCGAACGCATTGAAGCAACCCTTGCAGTTTTACAGGCTATTGATCATCAGGAAAAATTTTTGAAAAATGGCAAAAAATAAATTCCCTCTACCTGATACCAATGCGATAATTCAATATCGTCAAAATATTTCTTCGTCGAATACTCTGATCGGTAAGATGCGTCTTTCGATGGTCGTTTTTTATGAATTGACCGCAACAACCGTTGACCAATCACATCTGAAACTTTATGAAAAATGGCATAAAAGTTTTAACAAAGACGGTTTATTACTAACTCCGACAATGTTGGATTGGTATGAAACCGCCAAACTTATCCGCCGCCTGCGATTCGGTGAAAAATCCGCTTCCCGCGGAAAAACTCCAAAAATCCCGAATGCTCAAAAACTTCAAAATGATGCTCTGATCGCCCGCACCGCCCGGGCAAATAATTGCTTTGTCGTAACCACCGATATAGACGATTTTTTACTCTTTCTGCCGTTTATGAAAAAACTCGAAATTGTTTTCGCCGAAGATTTTTTCAGTTAAACGGATTACTTCTTTCTATTCAAAATCTTCAACAAACTTTCCCAATTCGGCAGGTGTTTCTGATGTTCGCCGCCCGCCGTAAATTGTCCGCTTGCCTTACGAAGTTGTTCGGCTAATTTGCCCGGAACACTTGTCGGAAGCTCTGTAATGCCATTTTCCGCAAACTTAAAACCGAGGAATTCAAATTCATCGGTCGGGGCAATGATCCGCGTTTTATCGGGATGAAACGCGAGTTTTCTTCCCTTTAATTCGCTTTCGGCAAATTGCCGGACATTTTCGGCTTCGCTTCGGCTTTGACACGAAACAACAAAATCATCGCAATATCTGACCAGCCGGAAACCATTCTTCGTCAACGATTTATCGAATTTGTCGAGATAGACATTTGCCAGCAGCGGCGAAATCGGCGAGCCTTGCAAAACGCCTTTGCGGATTCGCAGATAATTTTTCAAAAGTTCGTAAGCCTTCGGCGCAAAAAGTCCGCCGGCAAGCAGAACGCCGCCGATCCCGAACGCCTTCAAACCTAAAAATTTCGTCAGCATCATTCGGTTTGAAACCGCATAGAGCAGACCGCTCTCCAGCAGTTTTTTCAGAGCCTGCCGTTTTACGCCCGATTTTGCGTCATTCATTTCGGCTTTGATGCGGCTTGAAATATCGTTTTCCGGCGTGATTTCCAGCAAATCCTGAACTTCGGGATTTAAATGCAAATACTCGTTTTCAAACGAAGACAGCCCGAGTTTTGAAGCCACAAATTGGTCTATCGAATCGTTGACCGTTTCGCCGAAAACATCCGGCAATACCGCCAGATTCGCCTGCGTCATCTGCCACCAGGTCTTTTCGGTTTCCGCGTCCGATTCACGCAAAGTTCCGGCTTCGAGCCAGAGTTCGATCAATCTTAAAACTTTTTCGTCATTGATTTTTTCGCTTAAATCATCAAGCAAAAGACGAATATCAATTTCTGCAAAATAATTTTGAATATCGGATTCAAATGTCCAGAGATTGCCGCCTGCGCGATGCAAAATCAGTCTTTGAATCGCCATTTCGATATTTCTCGCCGGACGAAACGCATAACTGCAATCCGCCATTTCCGGCTCGAATAAGGGTTCAACCGCATCTAAAACGGCGCGTTGCGCCACGCGGTCGCGGATCGTTAAAATCCCGAGTTCGCGTGTTTTCCCGTTCGCTTTGGCAATTCGGACGAATTTCGCCGGCAGAGGCTGATAGGTCAGCGTGCGAAGATTCCGTGCCAGTTCCGCCAGATTCGCATCCAGATTTTCCTCAAATCCGAACCACGAAACCTGATCTATCCCCGCCGCCCCGCGATTTGCTCTGACCTTGCGCCAGGCATTGTAAAGCGATCTGATCTCCACGATTTGTTCAAACATTTCCATAGAATTTTTCTCCTGACAAAGAAAAGTCTAATCGAATACTTAAGAGTTGCGATGTTTAGCAAACTTACCGAAAAAAAAACAGTTGCCAATCAAATTAGCAACTGTTCTGAAAATTTTGTATGGAAAATTTAGGTTATAGCTTTTGTCAACGGACGGCATTCGATCCAATCATCATTATCCGGCTCTTGAAGAGATTTTTCATAACCTGAAGCAGTTTTCCCGATCCAGTAAGAAGATTCCTTAGAATGATTGGAAACAACAAAAAAATCAAGTTTTTTCTTTTTTAAGTTAAAAGCCAAATTAATGGTTTCTGTAGGGATAAAGCCAGTATCAACATCATCGAAATCCAGCGGAATTACGACGGAAAATTTTTTGTAAAATCCGCTGCCTTCCTGCAAATTAAACAAGCGGGCATCAATGTCCTTACCTGTAAATTCAAATGTTTTGGCATCGAGAGCAATTATAGTTCCTTTGTTTGTTACGCATAATACGTCATATTCAGCCGTTATTTTTCCAATATCATTTGTCCTGGCTATTTCAAGGTTGGAATACGCCTCAATTATGGGGTGATTGTAGGTCAAAAGTATTTCTCTTACCCTTTGTGAAACAATTTTCTCAAAATAATCAGCAGTTTTATTAAAATTTGTAAGGCTTTTTAAGGTGTCGTTGGTTATTTCGATTCGCGGATGCAGAAGACCGAGTTCGGTTTGCAATTTATCGGAAATTTCAAAAATTCTTGTTTGCACGGGCTGTTCAAGCCATTTAATCAGTTCGCCTTTTCTAACTTTTCCTCTATTATCAATATTCCCGAATAAATGTGAGCGAAGTGAAACCATTAGATTTTTTCTCTGATTTTCGGTGTTGAAAAATTTATAAGACGTATTTAACAAACGCCCGGAAATTGAATTTTCGATTTCGCTCTGCTTACTTTTTAAGATCTGCGATATTTCATCTAATGTAAAAGGAGTTTGTGCATCTTTTTGAAAGGCGTAATTTTTTGCCAATTCAAATAAAAATTGACGAAATTCTTGATATTTCAATAAGTCTTTTGTTTCATTAAAAGCGGCTTCCTGATTTTTCCGATAAATCGGTTCCGGATTGTCTTTAACCGTAAAACCGAAAATTTTGAAAATTTCCGCTGCGGTTAAGTCAACATCAATTAAAAGGTTTTCCGTTAAGAGCGTTTTCTGTTCATCAAAATGCCAAAATTCAAGCGATTTTGCGGGAAATTGGTTAGCATAGCAAACTCTGTCTTTGACACCGCGTCGATTTCGTTCATAAAACAATTCCCAAGCCGGAATTTGCTGCGGTTTTTGTCCTCCCCCTAAATTCCAGATTATCGGTTCGAAATAATTTTTTATTTTTTCCTTTAATTTGTTTTTAATTTCAACAATATGCGTATCGCATTGGCTGATGTCGAGAGTTTCAACCGTGATATTTCGGGCTTTCAAAACTTCCTCCGCACCATTAAACCATTTTGCTTTTTTTGCGACCGAAGTTTCGATTATCAAAGCTTCGGTTATTTTCAATTCTCTCTGAACCGCCGGAATGACGTTGGCGATATTTTGTCCGGTAGAAACGCCGATCATCAACATATTTCAAACTCTCCCGTGTTTTGCTGATTAATTTTTAAATTTAATTCTTTCCGCTTCTATCGGTAAACCGAAAACGTAATTTCCTTTTTCACCTTTGCGTTTAATATAGAATTTCTCAAATGTTTCATTTTGCGGAAAAACCATATCAAATTTTGGTGCAATTCTTCCGACAATTTCCCGCCAATGCTTGACCATATACTTCTCGACTTCCGTTCTGGTAATTCTGACCTCTTTTTCTCGCGGGTCGCGTTTTTTTATCCGTTTAAAGCGGTCGCATTTTTTTTGATACACAATTTTTTTAGACGTTTCAAATCTTAAATTATTTATAAAATCGGATTTTGGAAAAAAGGAAAAATCTTCAACTCCTACTTTTTGTCCGCGTTCAAGACAGATTGTTTGGCAAACGATTTTTAATTGGTCATTCCCGATTTCATCTAAACTGATAAAACCGTTTTCTCCCCAATTTTCCTTGCGATAGAATGCAAACAAAGCATATGCAAAAATCTCTCTCAAAGAAAGTTTGACCTGTGCTGAAAGGTTTGAAGTTGTTTCAACAACTTTTACAATGTTTCTTTTCAAATCAATATGCAATTCGTAGCTTGCGGATTCTTTCAATTTTAACGCGGTCTGGGCTTTATCAACAGCCTGTTTATAACTTTCGTTATTTTTTTCGTTCAGCAAATTTACGTCAATTCCGCGAAATCGGATAAACGGAATCGGAGCCAGATAGATTCTCGCATCGGCGGTTGAAACTTCGCGGGTGATTTTAGTCTGCGGATTAAAATAAGTAATATTTTGCGGAGTCGGTGGCGGATAGTAAAAGTTGTTTCCTTCAAAACCTTCGTTCACTAAAACGTGCGAGAGCGAATCTTCGGCGCGTCCGAACAGCGACATCGCTAGTGTCAGATAAATGCTCATCGTCTTGCGTCCGCCCGCCGCCGATGCAAATATCCGTGTGTTTTCATCCTTGCAAAGTTCGCGGACAATATCGCAAATCTGATCGCCTGCCAATTCGTTTTCTTCCGGCGTGCGGATGTCTTCCAGAGTTCGTCCGTCGCGTGTGCGAAGGAGTGAAATACAGGTTTCGTCCAAAGTAATAGAATTTGGATCAGTTCCGAAATCACGACAAAACTCAAAAAACTTGCCTGTTGTTTTATTGAGAAGCGAATTTAGAATCCGATTACGTCCTTCGAGTGTGGTAATGACCCTAATCTCATCTATTCTGACTTTCGGTTCTTGGTTTTGAGTTAGTACAAACAGAGTTTCGGTAATAATCTGCGGCGTTGCGCCCGCCACGCAGAGCAAAATGTTTTTTTTCATAAATTTATTCACGAGCATTTTTATTTGTTTAACTTCTCCGCCGCTATCGTATTTGTTTTCGATGTGACGATTGCCAGATTTTCATCTATATTTCGGAGCAGCTTTTTCGAGAGTTTTCCGAAGTATTTCTGATTCAGATATTCGATTTCCCGGTTTTCGTTTAATGTTGCCATAATCATTCCGCCGGTCATCGCCGAGGTGCCGCCCGTGTAATTGGAAATTACATCTCTGGCGTGCAACGGCGATTCCGTGTTGCCGAGATCGTGATACAGTTCATTAACCTTTGTTGCCATCTCGCTGATATTGTTTTCATCTTCCAGTTTTATTTCAGAACAATTTATCGTTCTGCCTTCAAATTGCTGCGACACATAATTTATTAATTTTTCAGCTACCGGAAATTGTTCGGAGGATTTAGAAGTTGAAAAAACCCAGCATTTTTGCAGTAAAGGTGCGTGATGGGCAATCGTAAAAGCCAGTTGTCCCCAATTTGTATGATTAAATAATTGTTCGATATCCAAAGTTTTGTCATCAATCTGTTTTTCCAGTTCGGCTGCCGTTGTTTGCTTTTCATTGAACGGGCTGAGCGAAATAATCAATCCGCGTCGTGGATACGAGCCTTGAATCGGGTAGTTCAGAACATTTATTTTCTGCTGCCGAATGGCAAACAAAACTCCGACATAACAAAAAAACCAGACTACCGGAATTGTCATCGTGTAGAGTTTTTCCGCCGAATTAAATTCGGACGGAAGGCTTTTAGTCCAGAGATAATATGAACCGGCTTGCAGAAAAGGAAAGATCGAGTCGGCTATCCAACCGAGACTTAAAATACCCAAAACAACCTTGAACACCGCCCCGAAACCGCTGCCTCTGACGGCAAAAAGCGATTCGATGACATCCGTCAAAGTTTCCTGCCCGGAAGTCAAATCCGCTTGAATCGTCCGGGCAGTCAGCTCCGTTTTAACCGTTTTCATTTATTTCAGCCTCCGCAAAATGCCGAATTCATAGCCGATCTCTTCGATCTCCGCGCGGTTTAAGACTTTTCCTTCAGGAATGCGTTTTTTTAATTTGAAGATAAGTGCCGTATCATCAACGCCTTGGATAAAATCAATCCGGTTTGCCTCAACCTCGATCTCCAATAAATCCGACAAAATCCCGGCAGTCGCCGCGTGTCCGATTGCCGAGATAACCTCCCCATTTTTGACCAAACGACGTGCTTCCGCCAGAGAAATCGGTTGAAAATCAAAAGTGCCGAAACTCGTCAAAATACCTGCATTTAAAAGTGTAATTTTCATAGCAAAATAAGTTTCGCACAAAATCTTCCAAGTTTGAATTTCGGCAAACTTGCCAAAAAAAGCCTAAAATTTCCAGTTAAAATATCACGATTCTAATTATTTAGGAAACATAGATTTAATAAATTGTCCCACTAAGAAAAGTCTCGAAAATTAGATTTTGCCACCAAGAAAGTACGAACCGAAGATGAAAAGAGTTTGATAGTAATGCCTCAATAAAAAGTTACAGATGTTGTTTCAATAAAACGCCTTGATTGAAAATAAAAGACTTACGGGTTTTAAATGAACAAAGAAGTAGTTCCATAACTTATAGTTGAGGCATTACAAGAGTACCAAGCAAAATGTTGTATTCAAAAATCTTTTCACCCGCAAACAGCAAAACGTCTTGATTATATTTGCCGTTTACGAAAATTGTCAGCGCGCCCGCCTCCGAATTCTTTATGAGCCACGAAGACTTTGTTCCTCCGGCATTTATTTTCAGAGCAACAATATCCGTGTTTTTAGTGGAAATTGTAATTTCTTTCAATATTTTGCCGTTACTTACAGTTTCATTTTCGCACTGCGAAAATGAAAAAACCGGTGAAGAGATAATGATAAACAGTAAAGTTAAAAAAGTTTTCATTGCTTTACCTCGACAAAAATCGGATTGGTCATTGCCGGCATTTTATTGCCCTCGTCGCGGATTTCCACGCGCACATAATTATTTTTGCTAAACACGAGCGAAAATGTTTCCGCCGAATTGGTTTTGCACGCGCTGCGGTTTATCGCGTCCCAGACGGTTTGAAAAGAAGTCATTGGAATCAAAAATCCGGTTGCGGTGATATTCGTATAGAACGCCGTGAAATGCGTTTGTGCCGGATTTCGTCGTAACCGTTACAACACCGCCCGCCGCCCGCCCGAATTCTGCGGAAAAAGGCGATGTAATCACCCGAAATTCCGAAAGTAAGTCAATCGAATGGCGGGAAATTTGAGTGGAAAATTCCTGAACATTGGTCGAAATCGAATTATTATCCTGCCCGCCTAAAATAAAATTATTCTGCAGAGAACGAACCCCGTGAATATTGACCGAACCCGTTCGCCCGAAAGCAGTTCCGCCGGATTGTTCGGTTTCGGGATCGCCCTGCGTTCCGGCAACCTGCGTGAGCAGATCGTCCCAACTGCGCTGGGGCAGCGGCAGACTCGTGATCCGGCGATTATCAACCGTGCTGCCGATGAGGGCATCTTCCGTCTGGAGAAGCGATTGCTGATTGCTGGAAACGGTCACGACTTCGCTCGCCGAACCGACCTTCATCATAAAATCGAGCCGGAACGTTCGCCCGACATTGAGTTCATAGTCTGCGCGGGCTTCGGTGTTAAAGCCGTCCTGCGCGGCTTCGATTTTATATAAACCGGATTTAAGCCCGGAAAATGTATAGTATCCGTCGGTATTTGTAGCTGACGATTTGGAAATATTGGTCGAAGGACTGGTTACCGTAATGCGCGCACCGCCGAGGGCTGCGCCATTTTGATCGGTAACTTGTCCGGTCAATGTGGCGGTATCAACTTGTGCCGCCAGATTTAAGTTGAAAATAAGTAGAATAAAAGCCGTCAGCGGCAGTAAACGATGCAATACTTGAGTCTTTCTCGTATTTTAGTTTCCTAAGTGCTATGGCAAAAAATTAAAACCTGTTTTTAAGATTTATCTGTGAAAAAGAGAGAAGACCTGAGCTGTTAATTTGTCGTGAAATTTTAATGAATTTTAGCGGAATTTTTCTTTGACTTTGCAATAAAATCAAAACCAAAGATTTTCACCGAGCACTAAAATACTCGCAAACCGGCTAATTTACTCGTTTATTAGAGTCGGAACATTAAGAAGATACCGCGGGCGAAATAAAAAAAAGCCATTGAAGGATATTTTCTGCCAAACATAAAATCCGGCGAATAAAATCAATTCACAATGCCGCCGGGTTGGAGTTTTAATCTCTAATTTACAGCAATTTAACAATTACTTAAATCCGATTTCACAACTTCCCCGTATTGTTAAGGGCAAATATAAGAAATTTACTAAAGTTAATACGATCCTGCAACTTATAGGATCTTTCTGAAATAAGAGGAAAAAATTTATGAAAATTTATTTGGTGCGTTACGCATTAATGGTTGCCCTTAGTATATTCGTTTCGGTACATTCTGCCGTCGCTCAAAAGGTTTTAATGTATCCTATCGGAACTTATTCCACAGGGATTTATAATCAGAGCGCAGCGGAAATTGTCGCTCACGATCCGGTATCGCAGAGATTGTTTGTTGTCAACGGTGGCAATTCGGCAATTGATATTTTGAACATTTCCAATCCGAACAACCCGACATTAATTTCTTCGATTTCGCTCTTGCCTTACGGAGATCAGGCAAACAGCGTCGTCGTCAGAAACGGAATTGTGGCGGCGGCTGTTCAGGCAAATGTCAAAACCGATCCGGGAAGCGTCGTTTTCTTCGATACCAACGGAATGTTTTTAAACTCCGTGACAGCCGGCGCACTGCCCGATATGCTGACCTTTTCGCCTGACGGAACAAAGGTTTTAGCGGCAAATGAAGGCGAGCCGAATGATGCCTACACCATTGATCCGGAAGGTTCCGTAACGATTGTGGATATTTCGGGCGGCGTAAAAAATGCGACCGCAGTGACCGCCGGATTTTCGCAGTTTAACGGCACAACTCTGAATTCCAGCATCAGAATTTTCGGACCCGGCGCAACCGTCGCCCAGGACCTCGAACCGGAATACATCGCCATTGCCCCGGACGGTCAAACCGCTTTTGTAACGTTGCAGGAAAATAATGCTTTCGGTGTGTTAAATTTAACAACCAATACATTTACATCCTTAATCGGTCTCGGCTTTAAGAATCACAGTCTTGCCGGTAACGGACTCGATGCCAGCGACCGCGATAACAATACAATCAATATTGCCAACTGGCAGGTTTTCGGAATGTATCAGCCGGACACGATTGCGGCGGTTCAATACAACGGACAAACCTATTACATTACTGCTAATGAGGGCGATGCTCGCGATTATGCCGGTTTTTCCGAAGAAGCCCGGATCAGTACTTTAACGCTCGATCCGGTAATTTTTCCGAATGCCGCGACTCTGCAATTGCAGGCTAATATCGGACGTTTGAACGCAACGAATCAAACGGGAAATATTGATGCCGATGCGGATTTTGACGCTCTTTACGTTTTCGGAACCCGTTCATTTTCAGTTTGGAATTCACTCGGAGCGCAGGTTTACGACAGCGGAGATTTTTTCGAACGGATGACGGCAAGCAGATTTCCGGGATTTTTTAATGCTTCGAACACAGACAACGTTTTTGACAGCCGAAGCGACAACAAAGGACCCGAACCGGAAGGGCTGACCACAGGAACAGTTGACGGTCGGACTTACGCTTTTATCGGTCTTGAACGCACTGGCGGCGTAATGGTTTATGACGTAACCGTTCCATTTGCCCCGCGCTTTGCGACATATGTTAATAATCGTGATTTCTCGGCAGCGACAACTTCGGCGGCGGCAGGCGATCTCGGACCTGAAGGGCTTTTGTTCATTCCCGCGGCTTCAAGTCCGAACGGCAGTAATTTGCTGGTCGTCGCTAATGAAATCAGCGGCACGACGACGATTTACAATTTTTTTGTCGTGCGACCCGGAAACGGGCGTGTTTCCGGATTTTGATTTCTCCCTTTTTCGTAAAGATTATTTTTTTAGAAAGCGAAAAGCCGTCAAATTTGCCGACGGCTTTTCGCTTTGATCGCCGTAATTTTCAAACCGGACTTCTCCCACTCCACCTAAAAATTAAACTGTAATACCAAGTTGCTGAAAAAAATAAGAAAAAAGCTTGCCCGTTAAGCAGGCTGCTCTCAAGATCGCTGATCTCTATTTTAATCAAACAACGGCGGTCTTGAGAGCACAGCCTGCTTAACGAATTTCATTTATTTCTGCAACCCGGTATAACTATCACCTCCCTCGAATAGAGAATAAATTTTCGGGCGAATATGTTTTTTATTACCGCTTTGCTAAAATTAAAGAATATGGCAAAAGCAAAAGAAATAACCGGACTCGATTGCGAGGCGAATGTTTTGGAGTGGGCGGATAAGATTCTGCGCGTCAGGTTTGAAGAGATTATGGAAAAGCGCGGCGCGGCACTGGAATCTGCCGACATTAAAGCGGTTCACGATATGCGCGTTGCGACCAGACGTATGCGAAGCGCACTGCGCGATTTCGCGCCCCTGATGAAAACAAAACCGCTCAAAAAGCTGAAGAATAACTCAAAGCGAATAGCTGACTCGCTCGGCGCGGTGCGCGATCTGGATGTAGAAATTATTGCCCTTGAAAAATTGGGGGAAAAAGCAAGAGTTAAAAGCATCAAAAAGGGTATTGACGAACTGATCGGTGAATGCCGCCAGTTGCGCGAGCAGGCTCATCTCAATTTCAGGGAGACAATGCCGGAAACTGCCCTGGATGATCTGAGAAAACGCTTTGATAAAAAAATTTCAAAAGCTGCAGAAGTAAAAAAATCGGCGAAGGTCATCAGTTTTACTCAAGCCGGCAGCCGGGTCGTCGGCAAAAGCGTCAGGGAATTTTGCGATTTAAGCGATCATATTTACGAACCGTTTATTGATAAACCGCTACACGAACTGCGTATCGCGGCAAAACGTCTGCGCTACTCAATCGAACTTTATACCGGTTGCTGGGGCGAGCGCATTGCGCCGTTTGCCGATGAAATTGCCGAAATGCAGAATTATTTAGGCGAGGTTCATGATGCGGACGTCTGGCTCGAAACTTTAAGCGAAAATCTGCGTGATTCAAAAGGAGATTTTCGGACAAATATCTGGCTTCTATCGGAATTTGTCGCACAGCGGACGAAAAACTATCGAGCTGCACTGAAACTCTGGAGTAGTTGGCAAGACAATAATTTTATTGAAAATTTGAAATCGGTAGTTTTAAGTAATTCTTAGAGTATAGGAGAGCAAAAAAAAGCGGGGGAGATTTTTGTAATGCATTTCAAAAGACCGGATTACAAACTTTTCTTAACGGCGCACGGATTAATGATTTTTCTCTCATCGGCAAAGTGAAAATTCATAATCTCCCCTACTTTTTTCTGCTTTCGGTGGCGCGATACTAAAAAAAGGAGTAAATGTTCACGGTTTGGCAACCGCTTCTAGTATCTGGTGTACCGGCGCAATCGGTGCGGCAATTGCGTTCGGGCGCGTAGAAATCGGAATTATGTTAAGTTTGGTGAAATTTTTAACCTTGCGGTTACTCACACCGATTATGGATAAAGACACTTACGGAAGTATCGAAGAAGATTCGGAAAAATCAGAAGATAAAAGATCAAATCAAAAATAAACCACTACTATAGATTTCTATTTCAAATAATACTCCTTGATGATGCATTACTCGAATTATTCCTAAAACTTCTTAAATATTTAATTTTACTCCACAAAATAAGTGTAAATACTGATGGAATTTCAGTATTTACACGGAGGTTTTGTATCTGGAAAATCTCTATAATTTAATTACTTAACTTGAGGAAAAGCTATGGGCAATGAAAAAGAAATTGATGTCGAACGCCTCTATTCGCCGATGCAAACCGCCGCTAAATGGCGGCGCATTGCTGATGCGATTGAGGCGGGCGAATCTATCGTATTCAAGTCGGCGGTAATCGCCTGCGCGTCCCGACCGATGGCGAAATTGAAATCGAGATGCAGACGGACGGCGAAGGTCAGGGCGAAATCGAGATTGAAATCAAATGGAAAGGAAATTAGTGTTTTGTCACAGAAAGTTAAGGCTTGAAAAGTTCGACTTGTAGCTAGCAGAACGGTAATTTATAAATAAAGGAAAATAAAGGAGAAAAGAAAATGATTTGGACAATTATAGGAATTTTGGTAGTTTTGTGGTTAATCGGGTTTATCGCTAATGTCGGCGGCGGTTTGATTCACTTGATTTTGGTTGTGGCAGCCATCGTGTTGGTTTACCAACTCGTGACCGGTCGCCGTGCAGCTTAATAAGCCAAATTTCTTTGGCAGCAGCTTTGAATAAAAAAACAGAATGCCTTGAGAAATTAGGTGAAATTAAATTAACGAACGGCTCTGCATTTCTAGAAATGCAGAGCCGTTCGGCTGATTATTAGATTAATTTTTACGCTATAACTCTTAAAATTCCCTGCTTTCCAATGTATGACGAACGAAAATGAAAATACGCCTGCCAAACCAAGCACGACGTAACTCTACGTCGGGTCTTCGAGAGGTGCTGGATGAATCAGATGTTTGATGCCTTCATAAATCGAAATGCCGCCGCCGACACCGAAAATCAGAACGGCGACGATCAGACACCAGAAATATAATTCCTTGCCGTAACCGAACGGATGCAGCGCATCCGCGGGCTGTTTGCTTTTGTGAACGCCGAGCAGCAGTAATCCGCCGTTGCCGGTGTCAACCAGCGAATGAATGCCTTCCGAAAGCATCGCCGAACTGCCCGTGAAAAATGCCGCCGCGAACTTCATCACCGCAATGGCAAAATTTGCCGCAATCGCCGCAAATATAATTGTTTTAGATTCTGCCGCCATAAAAAAAATTTTCCAAAAAGTTTTAATCGTTTCGCCGATTACTGATATTTTCTATTTTTCGTCGTCAGCGGATTTATGAATTAGATGCCGCAAATTTTTCCGACAAATTTCTGATTTCTTCGCGCAGAGCGGAAATCTCGTTTTGCAAAGCTCTGACATCTTCCGCGCCGGCGATTTCCGAATCCTTGTTTTCGGCATCGCGCCCGACAAAAAATGTCGCCAGAGTCGCCGTTACATAACCGAATACGGCGAAACCATAGAGCGCGAGAATGAAGCACAACACGCGACCTTCGACGGTTTGCGGAAAATATTCCGAGCCGATTGACGTTAAAAGCATCGCCGTCCACCAGAGCGCGTCGCCGTAAGTTTTGAAGCCGTTCGGAACATCATTTTCAAGAGCGAGCATTCCCGCCGCGCCCGCGAAACAAACGATTGCTGAAAGCGCGACGACGTAGCCGAAACCGCGCCGCCCGAAACTCGCGCCCAAAGATTTCATTCCGCGATTTAATGAAGTCAAAACGCGAACCAGACGCAAACCGCGAGCTGCCCGCGCCGCTTGAAAGATGCGAAACACGCGAAAGATGCGAAACACGCGCAACGCCGGAACGATCAACGACAGAGCCGTCAGCCAGTTCGATTTCAGATATTCGATCTTTTTCGGCGCAAGCGTGAATTTGAGCGCGAAATCGAGAATAAAAATTATCCAAATCACCGTGCCGACGACTTCGAGTGCGGGCGACAAATTCCAGATCAGTTCATAAATGAGCAGCGCAAGCCAAACGAAACCCATAATAAGCAACGGCGTTTCGAACCAATTTTCAAGTTGATCGAGCAGTCCTTCGCGCTCGGCTTCGACTTTTTGATGAATGATTTCTTTTTCTTCAGCCATTAAATTTTTCTTGAAATCGTTTTAAATATCTGATTTTATTTTTCCGTTCACCCTTTTGCCGTTGGATGTATTTTCGATTTGCAGTTTCGGAAAACCGACAATATCGTAGGTCGCCGATGCGATGCCGATGCCTTCTGCGTCAAAACCTTCGAGCATATCGCGGCTGATCGCGTCTTTGACATCGCGGACTTTGTGTTCGCTGACGATGAAGCGAATTGTCAATTCAAGCCAGTTGTCGGTGATTCGGTAAAAGACTTTCGGTTCGAAATCGTTGATGTTGACGAAATAATCTTGTTCCAGTTTTTTCACGGATTCTGCGCTTACTTCGCTTATTTTCAAAACGTGCCGGTTGGTCGCCGACAGCATAATTTCTTCAGCTTTTTTGCGTTTGTCCTGGTATGTAACCGGAATCGAAATCTCTTCCCGGATAAACGGAAAATCGCGCGTGTAATTGAAAACCGGCTCGTCGAAAATTTTGTTGTTGGCGACGGTTACGATGCGTCCGGTGAATTGGCGGCTTTTTACCCACATTGCGGGATCGGCGTTTTGCATCGGCGGCGGTTGTCCCATTTCCATAATCGTGGTCTGGATAAAGCCCAAACCGATGACATCGCCGCGCACGCCGCCCATCGAAATTCTATCGCCGATGGTGAAATTTCTGCCGCGCAAAATAACGAAATAACCGGCGATTGACGAGACGACTTTTTGTAGAGCAAAGGCGAGTCCGGCGGCAACTAATCCGGCGGCGGTCGCAAGGCGTGTCGGGTCGCTGAACCAGATTGACGCGACGATTATTATCATCAAAATCGCCGTAAAAACGCTGATGCCCTGTTTTGTCCAAAAGCGGGCGCGTTCGTGTTTTGTGCCGCCTAAAATTAATCCCGCCAAACCACGCAAAAGAAAGCCGAGAAGCAAAATACCGATGACAAACAAAATGGTCAGCAATAATTTGTGACCGTTTTCGGCGTTAATGCCGATGAATCTGATTCCGAAAATTTCCATAAATTTTTGTGTCTTTTTTGTGTCAGAATTTTACTCGACGAGTTCGCCGATGCCGTAATCGTGGCGCAGAGAAAGATAGCCGCGTGCCTGCACTTCGTCGCTGACGCGCTCGCTCAAAGCGAGTTCGCGCGGCGGCAGACGGTTGCTCATTTTATCGAGAGACCATCTTAAAAATTCACGCTGCTGATTGACGGATTTCCCCGTAAAATCAGCGGAATCACAGGCTATTTTATTGACGACCTCGACCGCCGTCGCGCCCCGGTATTCTTTATTCTGAAAGCGAAAAATCATTTTATAAATCCTTTGTCGGCAATTTCCGTTTAGCGGAGAGCAAACTAGACTGTATAATAAGCGGGTGATAACAAACACAGTAAAAACGCGGACAGCGTCTCAGTGTTTTCTCTGATGCGAAAAAGCGCGGCGAAAAGGATAATTACCGGTAGATGAAAATTGAAAATACCGACAAAAGAGGAGCGGGACAACCGGAAACCGAGTATCGTTTGCGTGAGCGCGAGCGTTTTTTGCGAATGCTCATCAGCAATTTGCCGGGTATGGTTTTTCAATCAAATACCGACGCGGAATTTACCAAAGAATTCGTCAGCGAGGGCTGTTTTGAATTGACCGGCTACCTTGCGGAAGAACTTGTCGGTGAAAATGCGCTTGTCAGATGGAACGAATTGATTCACCCGGAAGACCGTGAGCGCGTTTACGCCGAGATGCTTTACTTAAGCGACAATCAACAATCACACGACGGCGAGCAATTTCAGATTTCCTATCGTCTTATCGCCCGCGACGATTCAATCAAATATTTCCGCGACCGCTTTCGGTTCGTTCACGATTCAGCGCGAAAGATCAACACGGTCGAAGGTTTCACGACCGACGCTACAAAACGCCTTCAGGCTGAAGCGGATTTGCGCCGCTCCGAAGAAAAATACCGGACGCTGTTCGACTCGATTGACGAAGGCTTCAGCGTTTGCGAAATCTTATACGACGTGCGCGGCAAGGCGTTCGATTACCGATTTTTAGAAGTCAATCCGGCTTTCGAGCATTTGACCGGATTGAAAAACGCGGCGGGAAAAACGATGCGCGAACTTATCCCGAACATCGAAAATCACTGGGTCGAAGTTTATGAGCGAGTCGTGCGGACGGGCGAACCCGAACGCTTTACTAATCGGGCGGAAGCGATCAACCGTTGGTTCGAGGTTTTCGCCTTCCGTATCGGCGAGCCGGAAAATCGAAAAGTCGCCATCATTTTCAACAACATCACGAAGCGCAAACAGGCGGAAATGAATCTCGCCTTTCTCGCTGAAATCAGTCAAATTCTCGTCAACGTCCGAAATGTTGATGAAATGATGGAAACCGTCGGCGGGCGAATCGGCGGGTTTTTGAATCTTTCAAACTGCGCTTTTGCCGAAATTGACGAAACGGCGGACGAAGCGATTATCACGCACGATTGGCATCTGCCCGACGCGCCGGATTTGCTCGGCGTTTATCAAATTTCCGAACTTTTGTCCGGCGATTTTCTAAACGCCGTCAGCACCGGAGAAATCTTCCTGATCGGCGACACACAGACGGATTCGCGCACCGACTCGGCAGGCTACGCCGCATTGAATATCGGCTCGTTTCTGAGTGTTCCGCTTATCCGAAAAGGCAAATGGCGATTTTTGCTCGTCGTCTATCACACGGAAGTCCACGATTGGCAGCCGGACGAAATCGTATTGCTGCGCGAATTGACGACGCTCATCTGGACACGTCTCGAACGCGCCCGCGCCGAAATGGAGTTGCGCGAATCGGAAAACCGCTACAAATTGCTCGCCGAAAATATGCACGATATGGTTTGTCTGCACGACCTCGACGGCAGATTTGTTTATGTTTCGCCGTCGTCGCAGCTATTGCTCGACTACGCTCCCGCCGACCTCGTCGGAGTTTCGATTTATGAACTGATTCACCCGGAAGACATTGAATTGATCCGCGATGCCGCGCACGCCAGACTTGTTCGCGGCGAAATCAGCAGCAGCATTGTCGAATACCGAATGCGCGACAAAAAAGGCGAATACTGCTGGTTTGAAACGATAATGCAAACGGTCAACACCCCGAACGGCAAAATCGTCCAACTGCAAACCGTTTCGCGTGATGTTACAACGCGTAAAGAAGATGAAGAGGAACGCGAAAAAAATCAAAAAGAACTGGCGCAGTTATTTTTGAGCGAACAGGAAGCCCGCCGCGAAACCGAGATTGCGCTTGTCAAAGCCGAACACGCGAGCCGCGCCAAAGACGAATTTCTGCAAATGGTGTCGCACGAATTTCGCACACCTCTGACGACAATTAAAACGCTCGTCCGCGTTTTGCAGCACGACGGAAATTCAGAAGCTGAACGGCGCAGACATCTCGAAACCATCGCCGCCGAATGCGACCGCCAGATTGATCTGATTTTAAATCTCCTCGACGTTTCGCGGTTTGACGAAGGCGATGTGGATTTGAAACAAGAGCCGGTTGACATCAACCGCGTGCTGGATTCATGCGACAATATCGAGCGTTCCGCCGCCGAATCACGCAAACAGATTTTAACAATTAAAACCGAAAAATCTTTGCCGCAAGTTTCCGGCGACGAAAAAGCGATTCGCCGCGCCCTCTGCACGATTATCGAAAACGCGATCAAATATACCACCGAAGGCGGGGAAATATCCGTTTCGACCGAACTCGTCGCTTATCGCAAAATACAAAAAGATGAAGACGAAATCGCCGCCGAACTATTCGGGGATTTGCCGAAACAGCTGGATTTTTCAGACGACGAGAAATTGGCGCGTGATGAAATTGCCGTAATGATTTGCGACAACGGGCGCGGCATTTTGCCCGCCGATCTACCGAAGATTTTTCAAAAATTTTATCGCGGCGCAAAACCTTTGGCGGACGAATTGACGGACGGCACACCCGATGATGCCGCCGGAAAAGCCGAAACGCCCGGTGTCGGTTTGGGACTTTATCTGGCAAAGCGTTTAATTAACGAGCTTGACGGTCGAATTACGGTCAGTTCGGAAGTCGGGAACGGAAGTTGCTTTACTATATTTTTACCCGTTTGGAACGAAGAATTGCACGAAAAAGATACAGTTGACGAATACGGGTTTGACGAGCAAGGGAGAGATTATGGGAAATATATTAAAGAAACGACTGCTGGCAGTTGAAGATGATGCGCGGCTACTGGAAGCGATGGCGGTTTGTTTGGAACACGAAGGCTACGAAGTGATGACCGCCCGCTGCGGCAACGATGCGTTTGTCCGCATCGCCGAAACGATTCCCGATTTGGTCATCAGCGATGTAATGATGCCGCGCGGCGATGGTTTTTCGCTCGTCAAAAATTTACGTTCGAATCCGCGCACCGATTTGATTCCGGTTGTTTTTCTGACGGCGAAAGACGGGCGCAAAAATCGTCTGAACAGCGTTCGCGCCGGAGTTGACGCTTATTTAACAAAGCCGTTCGAGCCGGAAGAATTGATTTTGACGATTGAAAATATCTTAAACCGCGTCAAGCGAACGCAAACTCGCGTCGCGCTCAACGCCAATTCGCAAGCCGGAAAATCTACGGTTGATTATTCTTCGACAAATAACGTAAACCCAACGGATTTGACCGAAGCCGAAGACCGCATCGCCGCACTTGTCGCCGAATCAATGAGCAACAAGAAAATCGCCGCGAATTGTAATATCAGCGTCCGCACTGTCGAATCGCACGTTTCACACATTCTCGCCAAAAAAGGTTTCGCCAACCGCGTCGAACTTGCCTGTTATATCAATCAGTAAAATGCGGCGTAAATTTTTTATAAATACTAATCGCAGATCTAAATTGCGATTAGCAGATATAAATTGCCACTAGCTTTAGCTAGTGGCTAAGTTGAAAAAGGACACAGGCTTTAGCCGAATTCCAAAAAATAATATTTATTCCCTATAGCTTTAGCTAAAGTAGTAAGGATGATTGATTTTTTCTGTTATTTGGCTAAAGCCGCTACTCAAATTGATCATTCCACTAGCTAAAGCTAGTGGCAATTTATAAACCCTTGAATTTATTTATTGCAATTCCTTAGCAATTTCCACAGCAATTTCCACATTTTCCTGAATCTCCGTAAAAATACCGTTACCGCGTCAGTATTTTCACCGATTCGCCGCGTCTTTTTTCAAGCTATTCTTTAAATATACGAACGACGAACACGCGAAAATCGAGAACTCGAAATCGTGCGGAAGAACTTATGAACAAAGAACAAGAAACATTGGAAGCGATGAATGCGCGAACGAACGAGCAGGGCGAAATCGTCGTGCCGCTGATCGCCGAAGAAATCAGCATCGGCAAACGGATTGTGGAAACGGGCGGCGTGCGCGTTCACAAAACGGTGCGCGAAGACGTGCAGACGATTAACGAACCGATTTTACGCGAACATATCGAAGTCGAGCGCGTTCCGCTTAACAAGTATGTCGAAACCGCACCCGCCATTCGCTACGAAGGCGAAGTGATGATCGTGCCGGTTTTGGAAGAAGTCGTCGTAACGGAAAAGCGTCTGCTTTTGCGCGAAGAAATTCGGCTCGTCAAACGGCGCGAAGAAATCGCCAATGTGCAGGAAGTTACGTTGCGGCGCGAAGAAATCAACGTCGAAGAATTCGAGGCGGAAAATCCCGATCCCGAATTAAAAGGGCGATAAAACAATAAGGAACAAGCGGGAAAACGAAGGTTGATTTTTTAAATCACGCCTGCCTGACAAATCGGAAACGAACAAGGAGTAAAAAAATTATGAACAAGACAATAGTAGGAATATTTGATGATAACGAAGAAGCACGAGCGGCGGTTCAGGCATTGAACAAAGCCGGTGTCAAACAAGGCGACATCAATCTTGCGCGAAATGAAGGAACAGGCAAAGGCTATACGGCTTACAAAGGCGCGAATGACGAAGAGGAATCAATCGGCGATTCGATTTCGGGCTTTTTCGGAAATTTATTCGGCACGGATGATGACGATGATATGTCATTTACAGATGAAACCGACGTTTACGCCGAATCGGTCAGACGCGGAAGTGTCGTCGTAACGGCGAATGTGAAGGAAAATATGGTTGATAAAGCCGCCGATATTTTGAACGATAACGGCGCGATTGATGTTGACCGCCGCGCGGCTCAATACCGCAAAGACGGTTATAAAAAATTTGACAACAAAGCCAACCCTTACACCACTGAACAGACGAAAACCGAGCTGAAAAAATTCAAAGACCAAGGCGAAATCGCTCTGCCGGTGATCGAAGAAAAGTTAAATGTCGGAAAACGAGTCGTCAATCACGGCGGCGTGCGCGTTCACACCAGCGTTACCGAAACGCCGGTTGAAAAACAAATCAATTTGAAAGAAGAAAAAGTCAACGTCGAACGCCACGCGGTCAACCGCGCCGTGACCGATGCGGATATGAAGAATTTTAAAGAAGGCGAATTTGACGTAACGACGAAAGCCGAAAAAGCCGTCGTCGGCAAAACCGCCAAGGTCGTCGAAGAAGTCGTCGTCGGCAAAAAAGTTTCCGAGCATCAGGAAACGGTCAGCGATACGGTCAAACGCACCGATGTTGATGTTGATGAGATAAAAAGCAAAAAAGCTCGTAATTAGTAAAGAGTTTTTTGACACTTGAAAAAATCAGTTCGGGGCTTGCCCCAATGCGGGCGAAGATCGGTGCGGCAAACTTAAAATCGCGCCACCGTTTTCGTTCATTGTAACGATGATAAATCCTGTCTTCATCGAACAAGCCGGAAACGCGCAGTTTCCCAAAACGACGTTTCCGGCGCAATTTTTCAAGTGAATTTTGAACCGGCTTGAGAATAATATTAACAAAATTTAGCAAATAAAGCCAAACGGCTAAAACTTCTGCGGAAGGAAATATGACGAACTTAAACGATAAAGATATGACGGTTGAACAAAACAAAATCGGCAATCCGCCCGAAGGCGCGACCGACATTTTTCAGGAAGGTTCGTTTGAAATAAAGACACAAGCGGAAATTCCGGTTATTTCAAAAACGGCGCGAGTCGTCGAAGAAGTCGTGATTCGCAAAAAAATGACCGAACACACGGAAACAGTCCGCGATTCGGTTAAAAGAACTTCCGTCGAAGTCGGCGAAATTGATGCCGAAGATGCAGTCAACCGCAGAAACGACTAACGAGCAAGGGTGGGAAAACGGGAAACTTATTTATGAAGTTTCCCGCAAATTTTAAGGAGTAAATTATGATGTTACAAGAAACAGTTTCAGGAATCCGCGACACGAGCGAGGCGCTTTTGTATTCGCTCTACAACGCTTTAAATCGTTTTATCAGCTTTCTGCCCGCGCTCCTCGGCGCATTGCTGATCGTGGTTATCGGCTGGTTTATATCGGGTTTTATCGCCCGTTTGATCGAACGCGGTTTGAAAGCCGTCGGACTCGAATCGGCGGTCGAACGCAGCGGCATCGGCGAATTTGTTCGTCGTTCGGGAACGACAATGACGACTTCGGGAATCATCGCCATATTAATTAAGTATTCGATTTTTCTGATTTTCGTGCAGGCGGCGGCGAATGTTTTGGGCATTCCGCAAATTACGGCAATCACGAACAGCATCATTTTATACATTCCGAGCGTCATCGTGGCGATTGCGATTATCGTCATCGGGACATTTATCGCGCAAGTTTTGGCGGGTTTGGTGCGCTCCAGCGTCTCCGAACTCGGTGTCGGCAGTCCGAATCTGCTGGCGAAACTGACGCAGTATGCGGTCATCGGTTTTTCGATCATCGCCGCGTTCAATCAACTCGGCATCGCCGAAACGGTGGTCAACACTTTATTTTTCGGTCTGGTCGGCGCAATCGCGCTGGCAGTCGGTTTAGCATTCGGACTCGGCGGGCGCGAAGTCGCCGCCGAAATCACTAAAAAATGGTATGACAGTTCGCAAAGTATGGTTGATGCCGCCAAACAACGCGCCGGAAATTTAACCGGCGGCGACGCGAAAGTCTATCGCGTCAATCCGACGACAGAAACGAAACAAGTCAGCTAAAAGCAATGCGGAAGCCCGCCCGAAGTAAAGGCGTTATGTTGAATCGCCCTTACTTCGGGCGGGCTTTCGCAAAAAAGAGAAAAAAATTATGAAAGAAGATTTAATCAGAAAACTGGCGGAATTTGCGCCGACGGAAATGCCCGTTTTGAGCATTTATCTCGATATGCGCCCGCAGGCGACGGGCGGCAATCCGGGAATTCGTTCCGGCGAAATCGTTCTCAAAGACCGGCTTCACGAGATTGAAAAAACGTATCGTCCGCGCGGCGCGGATTTGGATTCGTTTCTCGCGGACAAAGAAAAAATCGAAAATTTCGTTGAAAATAAAATGTCGCCGGCGACAAGCGGTTTGATAATTTTCGCGTGTTCGGCAAAAGATTTATGGGAAGTCGAAGAAGTCGGCGCGACTTTGGAAAACGAAGTTAAGGTCGGCAAAGTCCCGTCGTTGTTTCAGTTGGCGAAAATGCTCGACGAATACGACACGGCGGTCATCGCCGTCATTGACACGAACACGGCGCGATTTTTCGTAACCGGCTACGGCAAACTAAAAAAATTTGCCGCGCCCAACGACGAGGACACGAAACCGTATAACAAAACGTCCGGCGGCGGCTGGAGTCAACTTCGCTATCAGCGCATCGTCGAAAACAACCGCGATGAATTTTCCGAAATCATCGTCGCCGATCTCGAAGATTTAATCGAAAAAGTTGATGCCAAAAATTTGATCGTCGCGGGCGATGAAATTGCGACGACGCTTCTGAAAAATAATCTTTCGTTCAAAGCCACAGAAATTCTCTACGACGAATTTCTGCGGATTGACATAGACGCGCCGCGCGGCGAATTCGAGGAAGAAGTGCGCGGCATTCTTGACGAAATAGAAAGCGACGAGGCTCATTCGCAGGCGGACAAACTCATCGGCGCGGTGCGCGGCGACCGTTTGGGCGTTGCCGGTTTGAAAGGAACGGAACAGGCTCTGAAAAACGGTCAGGTTTCAATGCTTCTGCTCGACCCGAACGCGGAAAATCTCGATTCCGACACGCGCAACGAACTGATTCGACTTGCCGAAACGACCGGCGCGAAAGTTGAAATGGTCGAAAATCACGAAAAATTTGCGGCGATGGAAGGCATCGGCGGTTTATTGCGATACAAAATTTAGTCCGGCATTAGTAGGCATTAGAAGAAAATGAGCAGGTTCAAATTAAATGAAAATGTTTTTGACAAACAGAAGTGGAAAAGCAATGAAAAAATTAAAAAACAATAAAAAGATAAAGAAAAAAAACAATTTCGACACCACGATTTTTCGCGTATTCGGAGTAATGGCAATAATGGTGTCATCAATCCTATTTTTGACATCGTGCGCCGATTCAGCCAGCGACATCGCCGATAAAAAAGGCGGTGTAACGGCTAATCAGATTATCGAAAATCCGTCGGCTTATGTCGGCAAAACCGTGACGGTCAGCGGCGATGTCGAGGAAATTCACGGACCGAGAGCGTTTAATATGGACAGCGGCGCGAGCGTCGGCGAACTGCTCGTCGTCGGGCGTGAACCGTTTCCGAATTTAGCGGATGCCAATAATCGCGCATATGTCATCAACGACGTGGCGACGATTACGGGTGTCCTTCGGATGCTCGATGGCAACAAGATCAAAGACGAAATCGGTTGGGATTTAGACCCGAATCTGTTGTCGGAATTTAACGGCAAGCCCGTGTTAGTCGTATCGAAAGCCGAATTTCGCGCCGGCAAAGGAAGCGTTGCGACGACACCGAACAATGACCAAACGAAAATGGACACGAATGTCAATCCGATGAATGACGGCAAAATGATGTCGGGCGATAAAATTACCGATGCGGGCATTTGGGGTTCGACAGCAGACAAATCCACGCTGGTCGGCAAAAATGCCGAATTTTCAAATCTGAAAGTTGTCCGCATCGTCGGACCGCGAACATTTACGGTTGATTCGGGCAAAGGCGAAATTTATGTGATGCTCGACGATAACGCGGCGAAACAAGTCGGCACACAGGGGAAAATTGATGTCGGCGATACGCTAAATCTGACGGGCGAATTTCAACGGTTGAATATGGAAGAAATAAAAGACACCGCTAATGATCGTTTTCGTCCGCTGACCGCGACGGAGCGCGAATTTATGCAAAAAACGCCGGTCTATTTTAATGTCAGCAGTGTCAGTAAATTGAAATAAAGTAATAATGGCAAAAGGGCGCGTGTCAATGACTCGCGCTTTAATTAAAAGTGTGAAAACACAACGAACAAAAGGAAGTAGAATATTATGGAAAATACATCAAACAATAAATTTACGGTAGTCGGATTATTTAACGACAAAGACAGCGCGGAATGCGCTTATGACGCGCTCGATAAACGTGGTTATGACAAAGACAGCACGGACGTAATGATGAGCGATCAAACACGCGACAAATATTATGCGGGCGCTGATGCCGAAGATACGGACTTAGGAAATAAAGCTGCCGAAGGCACGGGTGTCGGCGCGGCGGTCGGCGGAACACTCGGCGCGGTCATCGCGGCAATTGCGGCAATCGGAACGAGCGTCGTTCTGCCCGGTTTGGGTTTGATCGTCGCCGGACCTGTCGCGGCAGCATTAGTCGGCGCGGGTGCGGGCGGAGTTGCCGGCGGATTAGTCGGCGCGTTGGTCGGTTCGGGAATTCCCGAAGAACACGCCGAAGCTTATGAAACGGGCATCAAATCAGGCGGAATCGTGCTTCGTGCTTATCCGAAAAACGCCGAAGATGCGGCATTTATCGAAAGCAAATGGGAATCCTGCGGCGGCGAACAAATTTTTTCAAATACCGCCAAAGCAAAGACTGCGACTGCAACATCAACGTCAAACGCAACGCGGCGCGATGCGACTGACGGAGCGATTCCGGTTATCGGAGAAGTCGTCGTCGGCAAAGACGTAACCGAAAAGTCGGAAACAATTACGGACACCGTGCGCCGCACCGATGTAGATGTCGAAAAATTGTCCGCTGATGAATTGAAAAACAGAGGCAGATAAAATTATGCGGTGGAAG
>JBBRVS010000058.1:0-26146 GCA_038246645.1 Pyrinomonadales bacterium | reverse complement strand
TCGCCAAATTCAACAGACCTTTAAAATTGACAAAATTAGGGCTGTATATTGTGTTTTTAAAAATCTATCTACAATATATAGCAGTCAAAATCGTCATCAAAAATTATTGATATTTCTGTGTCCCACTTTTAATTACACCCTCAACAAACAGAAAATATCAGCAAATTGATGATGTTCCTGTGTATATTTATCCGGCAGATTTGTTGAGTCAGAAATCTGCACTATTCGGAATGACAAGAACGGGTAAATCTAACACAACGAAAATTATTGCTAAATCAGTATTTGAGTTACGAAACCCACAAAAAAGTGAAGATGCTTCCTTACGAATAGGACAAATAATTTTTGACCCAAATGGTGAATATGCAAACGAGAATGTTCAGGACAACAATAATGCCATAAAAAATATATGGCAACTTATTCCAAATGCAAATAAAGATGCAGAAGTAGTAACTTATGGGATTCATCCACACGATAATGATCCTGACAGAAAGATGATGCTAATAAATTTCTATCTTGATGAAAATCTTCAAATTGGCAAGGATATTATTGATGCCTCGTTCAAAAAAGATGAATCAAAATTTATTGAAAGTTTCAAGCAAGTTATCTTTACAGTTCCTGAACCTACTGATAGAAGTGCAACAACATGACATAACCGAAGAGTTTTAGCTTATCGCTCACTAATTGCGAAAGCAGGATTTGAAGTTCCTACCAATCTAAACATTGCAACAACAGGTTTATTTAAGGCTGAACTTTTTGATGGCAGACCTAATGCAAGAAATCAAAATGAGAGATTTGATGGAATGCTAAATGTTCAATCAGATTTGAATAACGCTGAACGATACCGTTCGGCGGCGAGAATACTCCAATCAACAAATCCTTCACTACAAAGTTTAGCCAACGCTTTCAGCACGCTTTTCGACTATATGAAAACTCAAGAGTTTAAGGATTTTGAAAGATGGTATATTGACCAAAGTTCATCTGGTGAAAATTGGGCGGATGAGGACTTTAAAAAGATTCTCGAAATGATTTGGCGACCAAACGGCGCAAAACAAGTTGGTGCAGTTAGAGATAACCATTCAGCTTCAACTTCTACAGATTATGCACAAGATATTTACACCGATTTAGTAAGCGGAAAACTTGTAATAATTGACCAATCAAGTGGCGACCCCTTATTAAATAAATCATCTGCGGATAGAATAATGTGGCATATCTTCAAGCAAAATCAAAAGGAATTTAGGGAAAGCAAAATACCGCCTGAAATTTTGGTTTATATTGAAGAGGCACATAATCTTTTACCCGCCGGAAATGATTTAGATTTAACTGATGTTTGGGTAAGAACAGCAAAAGAAGGTTCAAAATATCGAATTGGTATGATTTACGCGACGCAAGAAGTAAGTAGTATTCAAAGAAATATTTTGAAGAATACGGCGAATTGGTTTATCAGCCATTTAAACAATACGGATGAAACAAAAGAACTCACCAAATATTATGACTTTGCCGATTTTGAGCCTTCAATTAGACGCGCCCAAGACAAAGGTTTTTTGAGAGTTAAGACTTTGAGTAATTTATTTGTTATTCCTGTTCAAGTTGATAAATTTGAGGTGTAAAGTATGAGTTTTGAAGGTGAATTTGCAAGCTACGAACCTCTTAGAAGATTGCTTGACAGCGACAAAGTAAAAGCATTGCAGGATCGTTTTAGAATTCGGCAGACAAGCGATGAAGATAAACTTACCGATGCCGAACTTACCAAGAAAGATGATTTAACTGCCAGCGCATTACAACCTGATTTAGTCCTTGCTATTGACGGAAGCAATATAACAGCGAAAGCGGAAAACGGTTTTCCCGGCGCAGAGTTCGGTTACATAACTGTTTCGTCTGTTTTGATTGATTTGAAACTCGTAAAAGAACTTGAGCAAAATGAATTTATTAGTCCGAAGAAATTTCGTGAAACAGAAAAAGCGTCAACAATTGACAGCGTTTTTCCGGGTTGTAATGTAATTTTCAATACTGAGAAAGATGCAAAAGCATCATTGCGAAGAGCGTTATTTGAAGAACTGCAAATCAATGTGATTTTTTCTGACGGCGAAACTTTACTTGATACCTACGAACATTTATTTCGGTTAAGACGAGAATTATTTTCCGAGCGTAATCTACCTCGAAGTCCAATTGAAGGAGTTGACGAAGAGATGACTTACGATGACGGAGAATATATTTGTCCGCATTCTGGAGAGGCTTTATTTTCAACTGACGCGCTTCGGCTACACGAGCTAATGAATTCGGGCGGAACTAACGGAGAAATGTTTGGACAAATTAGAGCGACGCTTGAAACTCTTTGGCTTATTCACATTCTAAGAGCATTTGAAAGAAAAGGCTGGCTTCCTACACTTCGCAGAGTCGCTTTTATAATGGACGGACCTTTAGCAGTATTTAGCACTTCTTCGTGGCTTGCGAAAGTTATTCCCGTTGAATTGAAGCGTTTGAATGAGTTGCAGAAAAAAATAAACGGGCAAGACTTGTTAATTATCGGAATTGAAAAATCAGGAACATTCTTTAATCATTTTTTGGAAATAGATATGACCACAGACGGCGTTACAGATAAATTTCCAAGACAGTCGGCATTACTTTTGAATGACAACTATATTAAGAAGAATATAATTTTTTCGGAAAGCGAAAAACCTTATGGACAAGATACATATTACGGCAGAAAATTGTTTTATAAAGCCGCGTCAGGGCAAAAAATAGTTCCAGTAATTGCTTATTTCAGTGACGAACAAAAAAATTTAGAAACGGCAAATCCTGAACAGTTTACTCGTTTGGCGGACGTAATGAATTTAATTGACCAACTTGTTTCAAATAGGTATCCGAATTCTGTTTCGCCTCTGGTATCTGCACACGCAGAAGCAGCAATTCCATTGAATTTAGGTAGAAGAATTTTTGAAGATATTGCGAGAGAAATAAGAGAGAGATCAGGACAATGATTGAAACCGACAAAATATTAAAAGGTTTTATGACCGCCGAATCGAGATGGGCAAGATTTGGACCTTATTATGCGATGTTTCCTCTCGAATTTGCATTTGAGGTAGTTAATGAATTTTCAAAAAAAGGTGATTATATTATTGATCCGTTTGCCGGAAGATGTTCAAGCGTGTTTGCAGGTGGAGTATTAGGCAGAAAAAGTTTAGGAATCGAAATAAATCCGGTTGGGTGGCTTTATGGAACGGTAAAACTTAAACCTGCCGACAAAGAAGACGTTGTTAAAAGATTAAATGAAATTTATCACAAACGAAATTATTACAGCAGAGCTATTGAACGAATGCCTGAGTTTTTCAGAATTTGTTATTGCGATGAGGTATTAAAATTTTTGCTTGCGGCACGAAAACATCTGGATTGGGAAAATAATAATACTGATGCAACACTTACTTCTATTATTTTAGTTTTTCTACACGGAAAACTTGGCGAAGGTTTGTCTAATCAGATGCGACAGACGAAATCTTTAGGAATGAATTATTCCGTAAATTGGTGGAAAAAGAAGAAAATGGAAACTCCGCCGGAAATTAATCCTTATGATTTTATTCTCAACAAAATTAATTGGCGATACGAAAAAGGCACACCTAACATTACCGAAAGCGTTGTTGTTTTTGGTGATAGCGCAAACGAGTTAAAGGCAATTTCTGAAAGAACAATACGCGAAGGAAAAAAGTTTTCATTGCTGTTCACATCGCCGCCATATTGTTCAATTACTAACTATCATGCTGATCAATGGTTAAGACTTTGGCTTTTAGGTTTTTCCACAAATTATAAATCGCTCGAAAGCAAGCACAAAGGCAGATTTATAAATAAACAGGATTATTACGAATTACTTGATGACGTATTTAGATTTTGTTCAAAAATGATGAAGCGTAACAGCACAATCTATGTAAGAACCGATAAAAGAGAATTTACATTCAATTCAACATTGGAAATATTAAAAAATCATTTTCCAAAGCACAAAAACATTCAAATCAAAGATCGTCCATTAGAAAAAACTACTAGAACACAAACAAAATTGTTTGGTGACCAATCAATGAAGCCAGGCGAGGTTGATATTATTCTTACTAGATAAACTGTTATACAAATTGTGAACCTACCGCAGTTCTCTTTTCAAAATTTTGCCCGTTGCGGTCATCGGCAGATTTTCTTTGAATTCGACGAAGCGCGGGTATTTATAGCTTGCCATCGTTTCTTTGCACCAGGCGACGATTTCGGGTTCGGTGATTGAAGCGTTTTCTTTTTTGACGATGAAGGCTTTGATTTCTTCGCCGTTTTCTTCGCACGGAACGCCGACGACGGCGCATAAACTGACAGCTTCGTGCGTCATTAAAACTTCTTCGATCTCGCGCGGATAGACGTTGAAACCGCCGCGCAGGATCATATCTTTGACGCGGTCGGAAATGTAAAAATAACCGTCGGAATCGCGCCGTCCGATGTCGCCGGAATGCAGCCAGCCGTTGCGAATGGTCGTATTGGTCGCTTCCGGTTTTTTGTAATAGCCTTTCATTACATTGTGTCCGCGAATGATGATCTCGCCGGGTTCGCCTTCCGCCACGTCTGTGCCGTTTTCGTCAACGATGCGGAGGTCCACGCCCCAGACGGGAAAACCGATCGAACCGGCGCGGCGCGAATCCATTTTGTTAAATGTCGCCACGGGCGAAGTTTCCGACAAACCGTAGCCTTCGATGATGATGACGTTGAATTTTTTTTCAAAACTTTTCAAAACTTCGACCGGCATCGGCGAACCGCCCGCGCTGCACAGGTTCAAATTCGCTGAGATCTTTTCGAGATCGAATTCGGTTTCGGCATCCGGCACATTGAGAATTGCCCAATACATCGTCGGAACTCCGGCAAAGATCGTCACCTTGTGTTTTTCCATCAGGCGCAGAGCTTCATCGGGCGCGAAACGCGGCAGTAAGACAATCGTCGCGCGATTGTAAAATCCGGCGTTCATCTGCACGCTCTGTCCGTAGGAATGAAAAAGCGGCAAAGTGATCAAATGCACGTCGTTTTCGGCGGCGACATACATCGTGTCGGAAAGCCGCGCGTTAAAGATCATATTCGCGTGCGTCAATTCCGCACCCTTCGGCTGTCCGGTCGTTCCTGAAGTGTAAAGTATGACGGCGGTGTCGTCAGCATTGGTTAAAACGGCATCAATTTCGGTCGGCTGGTCTTTGATAAATTCGGTGAAGGTTTTTGAATTTTCATCCGGCGCATGTGCTTCGGCGGACATATTTATCAAAATAAAATTCTCGCATTGTTCCGCGCCTTGAAAACCTTCAAAGCCGTATTCGCTCATCGGCAAATCAGCCGTTCCTTCAAAGCAAAAATAAGCTTTCGCGTCGGAATCGTTAAGATGATAGGCGATCTCGCGTCCTTTTAAAAGAACATTGAGCGGCACGACGACCGCGCCCGTCTTTAAAATTCCGTAATAAATAACGGGAAAAAACGGCAGATTCGGACACGAAAGCGCGACCTTTTCGCCCGGCTCGATGCCGATCTCTTTCAGCGCATTGGCGACCTGATTCGCTCCGGCATTGATCTCGGCATAAGTAAATTCCTGCGCGCCGCAAATTACGGCAATTCTTTCCGGCACTTCCCGTGCGCTGTCTTCGAGTAAAACGACAAGATTTAGCATAGATTTTTTTATTTTACCGCAGAGACGCAAAGACGCAGAGAAAATTAATAACAAATTTACTAATTTATTTGAATAAAAAACTCTGTGTCTCCGCGTCTCTGCGGTTAATTATCTTAAAATAGGAGTAGAACGTTCGATTATTTTTTCAACTTTAACACCAACGGGCAAAGTTCCGAAACTTAGATTTTTATTTTCCGAAAGACGCGACACACAAAATGCTTCCGCAACGAAATCGGGCGCGGTTTCGAGCAGGACTTTTGCCTGCAAAGCAAGCGCGAATTTTTCAACAATAATGCGGGCGCGAAATTCGAGATTTTCTAAATCGGCGAATTCGTCCTTTAATTTCAGCAAAAACTGTGCGTAAAGTTTATTCAAGTTTTTCGCTTCGTCTAGTTCGGCGAAAACTGCTTCGATTGATTCCGGCTCTTTCCGCATCGAACGCAAAACGTCGAGACACTGCACATTTCCCGAACCTTCCCAGATCGAATTGACCGGAATATCGCGGTAGAGCCGGGGCAAAACCGAATCTTCCGAGTAACCGTTGCCGCCCAAAACTTCCAACGCTTCGCCGAGGCAAACCACGGCGCGTTTGCAGTTCCAGAATTTCCCGATTGCTGTCGCCGCCCGTGTGAAAAGTTTTGCGGATTCGTCAGTTTCCGATTCGTCAAAACCACGCGCCAGACGAAATCCGAGCGCAGTCGCCGCTTCGGATTCGAGCGCGAGATCGGCAAGCAGATTTTGCATCAAAGGTTGTTCGATCAGAAGTTTGCCGAACGCTTTTCGGTGTTCGCAGTGATGAATGCTTTCGGCAACGGCGCGTCTTAAAGTTCCACTCGATCCGACCGCGCAATCGAGCCGCGTGTGGCGCACCATTTCCATTATGTTCGCCACGCCGCGCCCTTCTTCGCCGGTGATTTTTGCATACGCGCCGTGAAATTCGACTTCGCTCGAAGCATTCGAACGATTACCGAGTTTGTCCTTTAAACGCTGAAAATACAGTTTATTTACTTTGCCGTCGGGCATAAAGCGCGGCATCAGAAAACACGAAATTCCGCTTTCCGTCTGAGCTAAAACAAGAAAAGCGTCCGACATCGGCGCAGAGCAAAACCATTTTCTGCCCGTGATCTTATATTCGCCTTTGTCGTTTAATTTCTCCGCAAAAGTGATATTCGCGCGAACGTCCGAGCCGCCCTGCGGTTCGGTCATCGCCATTCCGAACGTCGCGCCGCGCTTTTCATTTGCAGGCAAAAAGCGTGCGTCATATTCATTCGACAAAACTTTCGGCAACCAAAATTCGGCAATTTCCGGCTCGATCTTCAAAGACGGCACGACCGCAAAAGTCATCGTTACAGGACAGCTCGTGCCTTCATCAACCTGCTGTTTGAGAAATGCCAAAACCGAACGCGCGACGTATTTGCCGGATTTATTATTTTTCCAGGCGAGTGAATGCGTTTCGTTTTCAATCGCGATCCGCATCAGTTCATGATAAGCGGGATGAAATTCAACCGTGTCGAGCCGGTTTCCGAAACGATCAAAAGTTTTCAAAACAGGCGCGTTTTTATTGGCAAGATTTCCGAGTTCGAGCGTTTCGGATTTGCCTAAAAGTTCGCCGAAATTATATGCGCGTTCATTATTCCACGCGCCGCCGTTTGCTTCGACGGCGGTTTGCAAAGGCAGATCGGACGCAAAAAGATTGTAATTTTCGAGAATCGGCGGCTGATTTAAAGATTGGTCGAAATCAAAATTAGACATCTTTTTTTGCTCCGAGCAAAATTTCAGGAAAATTTAACCACAGATTTACACTGATTAATACAGATAAAAACCGGATTTTTAAGATTAAAGCAATCTATAAAAAAATCAAAAGTTATCCGTGTCTATCTGTGAAAATCTGTGGCTAAATTTCTTTCTAAATACCAATTCGCAAGACTAATTTTTCAAGCGTTCGGCGATCAGTTTATAAACCTGAAAATTATAAACCAGACCGATGTGCGTGCCGGTAACTTCAAAGTTGTTTTGAGAAAATCTCGACACGCAGTTTTTCCAGTCAACGATTCCGTCGGTTTTGGTGAAGATCGCCGATTGTTTGATTTTTTTCGGCAGAAAATTTTGCAATGCGGCGACGGCATCGCAATGGCAATGTCCGGTGTAGCAATGCGGAAAATCTTCTTTGTCGTTTTTGGCGAAAATGCGGTTGCGGATTTTCTTTGACATTTCGACGACCTTCGGATGCGAACGAACGCCGCGAAAAGGCGAGCCGAGCGTGATGACTGATTCGATCAGATCAGGATGCTGAATCGCCGCCGAACGCGACAGAACGCCGCCCAAACTATGTCCGATGAGATTAACTTTTCTGCCGGTTTCTTCGTGCGCTTTATTTATTGTTTCGATAAGTTTTTCGGAAAGCGTGTTCAAACAATCGGCATTCCAGCCGATATTCGAAAGATATGCTTTATAACCGATGCGCGCGAGCCACAAATAAAGCTCATAGAGATAAACGTCCGAACCCAAGAAACCCGGCACGACGATCACTGCCGAACCGTCGCCCTTCGGTACGCCGAAACCGTAATAAACCGGCGCAAGATGCAGAAGCGTCCAATCAACTCCGACGAGCGATTCAAACCAGATCGGCAACGCCGATTCGCGCATTTCCTTATCAAACCCCGTTAATGTTTCAAGTTCGCCTTCTAAAATATCCATAAAATTAAATGGATAATGAATAATGGAAAATGGATAATAAAATGATTTTTAATTATCAATTATCAATTATCAATTATCAATTATTAAGCTTTTGCGCTTGCTGTCTGATTTTCCAAATTTTCAACCGTTTTCAATAAATCTGCAAAAACTTCGTCGGTCAGTTTCTTAAATTTTTCGACGTCGGGCATCGCTTGTTTATCGGATGACAAACCGAAGTAAAGCGTTTGATTATAACTGAAAATCGCGCAACCCAAGCCCAAACCGTAGCCGATGGGAACATACGGATAATGCGCCAGAAGTTTTTTGCCTGAAAGATAAATCGGAATCTGCGGTCCCGGAACATTCGTCGCGACCATATTAAACGGCGGAATCGGCGTGTCGGCAATCGCGCCGATCACCGATTGCAGCGGCGCGGGCATCATTCCGTAAATCGCGCCGAGCATTCCCAAGCCTTCGGCTAATTTCGCTTCCTTCATCAGAGCCGTTTTTTGATTGACGTGTTTAAAGCGGTGCGGCAAACTTTTGATGTCAAGGGGAATTTCGACCGGAAGAATCGAGATCAGATTGCCGAGTGCGCCGCGCTGTTCCTTCTGGCGCAAACTGACCGGAACCATAAACCGCACGACTCTTTCTTTGACGGTTTGTTTATGAAGTTTGACGTAGCGCGAAACGGCTTCGCTCAAAATCGTTAAAACGACATCGTTGACCGTTCCGCCCAAGATATTTTTAATTTTTCGCGCTTCGGTAAATGAAAATTCGCTCCACGCTAATCTTCTCACTCCGGAACATTTGCCGTTAAAGGGGAGAAGCGGCGGCGGTGCGGAAACCGACGGAAGAACTCCGGCGATTGCGGGCAGTTTTTCGACCGTCTGCGGATTCATAAATGCCTGCGTCAGATAGAGCATTCCCGCCTGCATTTCCATAAAACGATTCATTCCTTCCTGCATCGAACCGAGCAGTGAATCGAGAAAAGCGCGGGTTGCGTCCGGTTTCGGCGCGGGCGGCGTTGCTTCCGGTTTCGGCGGCAAGGGCGAGCCTTCCGGCGAAATATCGAACATAATTTTGATCAGATCAACGCCGGAAATTCCGTCAACCATACAGTGGTGAACTTTGGCGATCATCGCCGAACGCCCGTTTTCCAAACCGTTGACGACAAATAATTCCCAGAGCGGTTTGTTTCTATCGAGCATTCCGCTCAATGTTTCGCCCGCGATTTCGGTCAGGTCTTCGAGCGTGACGACCTTTTTTTTCTTCGGTTTAATCTCGAAAATATGATTTTTAATATCGAAATCTTCCGCAATTTCCCACGTCGGATGACCGAGATTAAACGGATCGGGAACGACCTTTTGCAGATAACGCGGAATCAGGTGAAGGCGGTCTTCGATATGTTTAATAAGTTCGCGGCGCGTGATCTTGCCCTCAAAAACGCTCGTGCTTCCAATATGCAGCGGACATTCCTTCTTTTCCAAATACAGAAAAGCCGCGTCCAGCGAAGATAATCGGCGATTTAATTCAGGCTGTTTCATAGTGATTTTGGATTTTAGATTTTGGATTGGATTCGTTAAATAAACATTTTTCGTATTTCGTAAAATACTGTTTTTAATAATATTTATGCAGCGAAAGATTTGAATTTTTCAGTAATCCAAAATCCAAAATCTAAAATCCAAAATCGGCTTATTCCTCTGTTAATCCCGTAACATCATAAGACATCATAATCAGATCGTGTGTGCGGTCGTTGCGGTCAATGACGCAATCGGCGAGAAGGGCTTCGATCTTAAAGCCGAGTTTCTCAAAAACCTGAATCGCCCCCTTTTGTCCGGCAGCCATTCGCGCCATCACTTTTCTAAGTTTTAATTCGCTCGCAAGTGCGAAAAGTTCGCCCGCTAAAATATTTCCCAAGCCCTTGCCGCGCACATCCGGCGATAAAAGCAGAATCATTCCGCCCAAGTGCCGCGTCCAAACCTGTTCTTCGTGCAGAAGACTTCCGTGCCCGACGAGTTTGCCGTTCGTTTCGACCAAAACGGTATGAAGATTTCCGTTTTCGATCCGCCGGATCCAATCGTCAACCGCGCTTTCTTTCGTAATATCAACCGCCAGAAAAAGCAGATCATCTTCCGGCAGAGACCTTGCAAATTCGAGCATCGCGTCTTTGTCGTCCGCCGTCATCAAGCGCAAGGTAAATTCGGTTTCACCGACCTTTGTTTTCCACGGATATTTTCTTTTCGAAGCTGATTGTCTTGCCATTTTTTTTTTGATTCTTTACAACGAATTTGGCGCAGATAAACACGGATTTTTATAATCAAAACGAATCTGTGTTAATCCGTGTTTATCTGTGGTTTCATTTATTCTTTGTCTTTATTTGATGAGCCGAAAAGCGGCATCTGCATCGCCACATCGAGCCAGCGTTTTTGAATTTCGACGTAGCTGCTCATCGTCGCCTGTGCAAAATCGGCAAGCGCGGCGGCGGGCGAAGAATCGTCGAGTTTCAAGCCGTCCTTCATCATTTTCATCATCTGCGCGTTTTGCTGGGCGGCGAAATCGAGCCACGACATACGCATTTTGACCAGCGTTTGCAGACCGTTTCCGGCAACGTCCTGAATCGTTCCGAGAACATTCGGATCGGATAAATTCGCGCCCGATTGAACCGCTTTCATCAATTGATCGCCCTGCTCGATGGCGATCTGCGACCACTGTTTCTGCGCTTCGACAAATCCTTCAATCGCCTGTTTCGCCCAATTTGCCAGGGCTTCCGACGGCGCATTATTTGCCATCGCGGAAACCTCGGAAATCGTTTTAAAAACAAGCGCATTTTGCTGCGTAACGATTTCGAGCCACATTTTTTGCGCTTCGACGAGTTGATTGACGATCATTTTCGCCCAATCGGTTGATGCTTGCGGCGCGGCTTCGGCTTTCGGAGTCTGCGTATTTTTTGCGCTTTCCGTTTTCGGTTCCGAAGTTTGTTTTGCCGCTTTCGGTTTCGGTGCCGCTTTCGGTTTTGGAGCAGATTTCGGTTTCGGCGCAGGTTTCGGTTTTGCCGCCGCTTTCGGTTTCGCGCTCTGTTTCGGCGCGGCTTTCGTTTCTTCGGTTGTCGTCGTTTTTTTCGTTGCCATAAGTCAAATATTAAAAAATTCTTTTGAAAAATTTTGTTGGTTAATTGAACTTTTTACAGATTAATAATTTATCACAAAATTACTTAATTGTTTTATCTAAATTAACTTTATATAATCCAATCTGCCAATTATATAACTTTTATTTTTTTAACCGCGAAAGATGCGAAAAACGCTAAAATAAAAGTATAACCGTTAATAATTCTTCTTTTTTTCGCGTCTTTCGCGTCTTTCGCGGTTAATATCTTTTAACTGGCAACTTGGGTTTGTATAGAGAAAAAGCCTGTAATTTTAATAAATTACAGGCTCTCTTCGCTTAAAAATTGCGCTTACTTAGCGGCGGCTTTGGTTTTGGCTGATAAATTTTCAACTGTTTCCTGAACATTGTTGATGATGCCTTTGCCGAATTCCGAAACTTCTTTCTGCAAAGGAAGTTCCATATTCGCAGTTGCGTTAATAAAGTTTTCGCCGGTTTGTGCGAAAAGTTTGAGCCAATCCTGACGAATTTCCGTTGCTGCATCCCAGTAGTTTTTAGCGACTTTCAGAGCTTCGACGTTTGTGTCGTAACCGACTTTATACATTCCCTGAACATAGCCTTCGGTCAATTCGGCAGTTTGAACTGCGCCTTTAAGTGTTGTCTGTGCAGTCTTTTGCGTTAATTCTACGGCGGTGTCAATTACTTCGTTTACGTTTGATTTTTTTGTCTGTGCCATTGTTTTAATTCTCCTTCTCGAATCCGTTATATAATAATCTTTTTGTTACCCGACAGATAATTTAACTGCCTGACTGATTTGAAGAATAAATGATTTCAAATCGCTTGTCAAGTGTTTTTTTCGCATTTGCGAGATATAAACTGTAGAAACCTTGTAACTTGCTTTATTTCTGCAATTAAAAAGTTTGCAAATTTGACAATCAGTATAGCGAACGGTAGTGAGCTGGTTGATGTTCGGAGAATTGTATTTTTTTCAAATTTGATTTAAGCGCGAAGAAAAAGATATTTTTCTTGAACTTATATAAATTAACTTGTGCGAATATAATCCCGCTCACTACCGTTTGCTCGTGTTGATTTATTTTGCAGATGCGAGTAGTACACTTTTCTGAATTTTATAGAAGTTTCCGGCAAATTTTGCTATTGTTGTGGGTGCTATGCCGAAAAAGAAAAAAACAGCCGAAGATTCCGATGCTCTGATTATCAAACGCTACGGAAATCGCCGTTTATATAACACGGAAACAAAGAGTTACGTTAATTACGAAGATTTGTCCAAAATCGTCCGCGACGGCTCTGATATAAAGGTCGTTGATTCAAAAACGCAGGAAGACGTAACGAAAGCGGTTTTGATTCAAATGATTCTGGAAGAAGAAAAGAATGATAAAACCGTTCTGCCGACCGAATTTCTCTTCCAGATTTTGCGAACGCGAGAAGATTCTTTGCAGGATTTTTTCAAAAATCATCTTTCGGCGAGCTTTAACGCCTATCTGAAAACCAAGGAAGAATTCGACAATCGTTTCCGAAGCATTTTAGAAATGGCAGTTTCCGCGCCGCAACTATGGGAAAAAGTAATCCCCGGCGCAGAAGTTATGCGCGAAGTTTTGACGGGTAAGAAAAAAGATGAGGAATAATCAGCACGAGCGAACGGTAGTGAGCAGAATAAAAATCAGCACGAGCGAACGGTAGTGAGTCGCGTTTAATCACAAAAAAGTTTATTTCATCGAGAAATTTCTTTTTTTTCGATTAACTTGTCCGAAGACCAACCTACTCACTACCGTTCGCTCGTGCTGATTGCTTTATCTATTTCTCCCGTATTTCTCGTGCGAAGAAACCCAGTCGCTCGAAGATATTGCCGAGCCGAGCGAGATTTCGCCCGCCAGGACAACGCCCGCGACGATTTCGGCTAATTTATTCACGCCGCCTTTGCCGTAGCAATTCAAAATTTCCAGACATTCTTTTTGTGTTGCCAAACCCGTTCCGCCGCCGTAAGTTGCGACGATCAAAGACGGAATCGTGATTGAAATATACAAATCTTTTTCGGGCGTAATTTCCGAATAGAGAATTCCCGCCGAACTTTCCGAAACATTTGCCACGTCCTGACCGGTGGCGATAAACATCGCGGTAATTCCGTTTGCCGAATGTGCGCCGTTGTTGTTTGCGCCTGAGAGAATTGAGCCGATATTTGCAACTCCGGCGTGATATGTCAGCGATTCGGGTTCGACGCGCATATGTTCGATCAGGACATTTCGCGGAATCGTGCATTCCGCCGTCACGCGTTTTCCGCGCGTTCGCATAATGTTGACCTGCGATGCTTTTTTATCGGTGGCAAAATTTGATTCGAGATAAAAATGCTTGATCTTTTCCTTTTCGTAATTGTCAATAATCCAGCTGCAAGCCGCAAACGTGGCGCGTCCGACCATATTTTGACCGGCGGCATCGCCCGTCGTGTAATTAAAACGAATATAAACAAATTTGTTCGCCGTATATGGATCGAGGTCTTTCAATTTCGCAATGCTCGAAGTCGCTTCGGCTTCTTCTTTGATTTTATCAAAATTATTGATCATCCACGAAATGAATTTTCGCCCTTCGCGGGCATCTTCAAAAACAAAAACCGGCGCACGCTGCATCGCGTCGCTGACGACCGTAGTTTTTACGCCGCCCGACAAATTCAAGACCTTTATTCCGCGATTATACGAAGCGATCAAAGTTCCTTCGGTCGTGGCAAGCGGAATAATAAATTCGCCGCTCGCAAATTCGCCGTTGACTTTGAGCGGTCCGGCAAAGCCTACGGGAATTTGTGCAACGCCCGTAAAGTTTTCACAATTGCCTTCCAAAGTGTGCGCGTCGAACGAATAATTTTTGATGTGTTCGAGCTTTACCTTCGCGTAATCTTCGACAAATTTCTGTCTTGCTGCGATGGCTTTTTCCGAATAATCGTCCCGGTCATCGCGCGGAATTCTGACTTCCAGATTTTCCGTTTCGGCAATCGCGTCTTCGACTTCAAACTTTAAATTGCCGAACGGTTTTGCCTTAAAAGCAATATGAATTTTATATTTTCCCGGCTCTAAATTTCCGATGTCGGCGTTGACGTGCAGAACTTTTTTCAAGGGAAACGAAACATCTCTGACATTTTCAGCCGGAACAAAATTGCCGTCGCCGAAATCAACCGAGATTTTATTAATCGGAATTTCCCGGTCATCAAATTTAATGCCGACAATCTCGGAAAATTCGCCGTCGCTCAGACGGTTTTTCAGCGAAAACTGTACGCCATTATTCGTATTTTTCAAACTGCTGTTGGTATAGAGCTGACGAAGCAGCATACTCGGAATCGGAAAGAAAGCCATAGTTTTGTAAATGTCCTTTTTGAAATTTCGGAAAGAATGATGTGAATTTTACTTTTGTTGTGAAATAAACTCAAATTTCCAAGAGTTTATTGATTAATTTTGTTTTCAGTTTTAGCGGGAATCAAGGCAATTAGAGAGCGCAAAGTTTCGTTGACGCTTTCGGAATCGGGGAAATATTCGCGCACATCCGAATCGAGCATTACCGCGCCGTCTTCGAGTGTGAAATGGCGAATTTCGGTCGAGCCGTCTTCGTTATTAATTTTTACGGTATGACCTTCGCGGTAGGATTTATAATATTTTCCGCGAACTCCTTTTTTGCCTGTAAAATCATATTCTTCCGGCATATTTTCTTCTTCATTCTTCATAAAACTTTCTTTCCGCAGCCGTCGGTTTTCGGCAGCTGATTATTCTGATTAGAATTTTGTTTTCCGCCGTTTCCATTTCCGTATGAACGACAAGCAAAATACGGCTGATATTTGAAATGCCGATGCTGATAAATCTTTCTTCATCGAGAGAACGAATTTCATCGGGAAATGTAATCAAAGACGGATCATTAAAAACCGTTTTGGCTTCATCAAAACTGATTTTGTGGTTTTGTAAATTCGCTTTTGCCTTATTTTCATCCCACTCAAATATCAATTCCATTAAAGATAATTTACAATAAGCTAAACTTTTTTACCAACAATTTAAATTATGAAACACTTTTTTCTTATAGCTTTCTTAATGATTTTCGTTTCAATCACAAACGCGCAATGGCAGAAACAAAAGGTCGAAACCGATGCCGGATTTCGCGGTCTTTCGGTTGTGAGTGAAAAAATAATCTGGGCAAGCGGCACGAACGGCACGGTGATTCGCACGATTGACGGCGGAAAAACTTGGTCGGTCATCAAAGTTCCCGACGGCGAAAAGCTTGATTTTCGCGACATCGAAGCGTTTGATGCAAATACGGCTTATGTTTTGAGCATCGGCGAGGGCGAAAATTCAAGAATTTATAAAACGATTGACGGCGGAAAGACGTGGAAACTGCAATTTAAAAACACGAACGGAAAAGCATTTTTCGACGCGCTTGCCTTTTGGGACAAAGACAACGGAATGGCGATGTCAGATCCGGTTGACGGCAATTATGTTTTGATCGAAACGAATGACGGCGGTGAAAACTGGAAAATTGCCGACACGGACAAAATGGACAACGCAAAAACGGGCGAAGCGGCGTTTGCGGCAAGCGGAACTTGTTTGCTGACGCAGGGGAAAAACAATATTTTCCTCGTTTCCGGCGGAAATGATGCGCGGGTTTTTCGCTCAAACAATCGCGGTGCGAGTTGGACTGTTTCCGACACACCGATTACAAAAGGCACGGCGGGAAGCGGCATTTTTTCGATTGCGATGTATGACAGCAAAAAAGGCGTAATTGTCGGCGGAAATTATGAAAAACCTGACGAAACGGGCAATAATCTCGCTTTTACGACAGACGGCGGAAAAACCTGGACGCTTTCGAAAGGTTTAAACGGTTATCGTTCGGGCGTTGAGTTTGTTGACAAAAAGACGATCATTGCCGTCGGCTCAAGCGGTTCTGATCTATCAGCGGACGGCGGAAAAACCTGGAAAAATCTCGACAAGGAAAATTACAACGCCGTTCGCGCAAAAGGCAAAAACGCGATCTGGGCGGTCGGCGCGAAAGGTTTGGTCTCGAAATTTTCGCTCGAGAAAAAGTAAATGAAACAGCTGGAAAATGTAAAAAATTGCTACGATCTGACCGCCGAAGAATATACCAATTCTTTTTACGACGAACTTTCGCACAAACCGCTCGACCGTCTTCTTTTAAGGCGATTTGCGGATGAAAACAAAAACAAAGGAATTATCGCAGATTTGGGCTGCGGATGCGGACACACGACCGCATTTTTGCGTGATTCGGGCGTGGAAAATATCGTCGGAATTGATCTTTCTCAAGAAAATGCTAAGACACGCTTTGCGGATGAGTGAGACAATAGAATTTGAAGTTGGAAACATTCTCGATTTAAATTTTGCAGAGGAAAATTTCGGCGCGGTTTTAGCCTTTTACGCGATCGTTCATTTTACTCCGGAAGAAGTCGAAAAAGCTTTTGCCGAAATTTACCGTGTTTTAAAGCCTCACGGACAGTTTTTGTTTTCGTTTCACGTCGGCGATGAAAAAAAACATCTGGACGAATTCTTGAATCAACAAGTATATGTTACGTTTTATTTTTTTGAAGTCGAAGAGATTTTGAAAATACTTGAAAAAGTCGGTTTTCAAGCGGCTGAAACGCTGATTCGGTACCCGTATAAAGATTTTGAATTTCCAAGCAAAAGAGCCTACATTTTGGCTGAAAAATAATAATCGAGCTTCCCGGATCAAGCGAATGCTAAGTGAACTCCTGCCTTGATTAGAAATAAAGGCAGGAATTAACCACAGATCCACCCGGATAAATACTGATAAAAAGGCAGGATAAACCCAACACAATTGCATAGATCAATCGGTTTGATGTTTTTTAACATTTCTAATCTGTCTTTATCTTCTTAGATCTGTGTGAATCTGTGGTAAAAAAATTACTCGGTTTCTAATCAAGACTCAGGTTAAGTGATAGATTTTACTTTTCACTTTTAAACTTTTTCACCAATCATCAAAAACCTCATCAGTTACAAATTTTTTTATTTCTCTGTTTCTAATTTTTCGCGCTTAAGTTTTCCTGAAAAAGCGCGACTCTTTTCTCGTAAACTTCTCTGACCATTCGCACGTCTTCCAGAAATTTCGGCAATTCTTCCATCCGCAAAGCCTGCGGTCCGTCAACGAGCGCGACGCTCGGATCGGGATGAAAATCTACCAAAATCATATTTGCGCCGGCGATTACGCCCTGCGCCGTTATGTGCATAATGTCGAGGATTTTGTCGGAACTTCGCTCTCTTGAGCCGACCGAATGCGACGGATCAATGCAGACAGGCATTCGCGTCAGGCGTTTGACGACCGGAATATGCGCGAAATCAACCATATTCCGGTGCGGATCGCCGATGTTCGTTTTCATTCCGCGCAAGGCAAAAATTACTTTTTGATTGCCTTCGCTCGCCAGATATTCGGCGGCGTGTAAGGACTCGTCCAGAGTAATTCCGAAACCGCGTTTTAATAAAACGGGAAATTCCTGCTGCCGTCCGGCATTTTTTAAAAGCTCGAAGTTCTGCGTATTGCGCGTTCCGATCTGGAGCATCACGCCCGTCGGATTTCCGGTTTGCTCTAGTGCTTGACGAATTTCGTTAATATGCGATTCGTGCGTGATTTCCATCGCGATCACTTTAATGCCATATTTTCCCGCAAGTTCAAAAACAAACGGCAGACAATTTTTGCCGTGTCCCTGGAAAGAATACGGACTCGTGCGCGGTTTATATGCGCCCATTCGCGTGCAAACCTGCCCGTTTTCCTGCAAAGCCTTCATCATCGCTTCGACCGATTCGCGCGAATCAACCGCGCACAGCCCGGCAAAAACATTTAAGTTTTCCTGACTGAATTCAACGCCGTTATATGTAAAACGATTCGTCCGATTGTCTTCCTTGTGCCGCCCGAGAACGCGGTATTCTTCCGAAACGCGGACAACCGTATCAACGCCCGGAAAACTTTTCATTTCTTCGAGCGACAGAGCCGCCGTATTTCCGATCAGATAAATTTCCGTCAAAACCTGTTCCGCGCCCTGCACGTGATGGACGCGAATTTCGATATTCGGAAGATTTTTCAGATGTTTTTCGATCCGCTGAAACTCGCGTGTTTCACCGTGAATATATGGTTTAAGTATAATAATCATTATGATTTAGAAAATAACAGCAATATTTCAAGAATTAAAATATTTTCGGAATAGATGATAACTGATAGATTACAGATAAGAGATTAATCTATCAGTTATCATCTTTCATCTATTATCTATTTCGAAATTATTTAAGTAAAAAACTTTTCATTATTAAATTTGAAGACCAAATGCCTTTACAAAATTTCTTCCAATTTCTCGTCCGCCAATTCGATGCGCGAATAGCGTCCGAGAAAGCGGACTTCCGCCGCTTGAGCTTGAATTTCTTCGAGCGCGCCGCGCAGTTCGCTTTCGCTTGCCGGAGCTTGCAGATCGAAATAAAAATTAAACTGCCACGGCGAACCCTTGATCGGTCGGCTTTCGATTTTCAGCAAATCAATTCCGCGCCGGACGAACGGACGAAGCGCATTGTGCAGTGCGCCGGGCTGATGTTTTAAGCGAACAATTAAAGAAATTTTACTGCCTTTTTCCGATTCGCTGGCGCTTGGCGATAAAAGCACGAATCGCGTGTAATTTTCCGCGTGATCTTCGATGTGTCCGCGCAAAATCTTTCCGCCGTAAATTTCCGCCGTTCGCCGCCCGCCGATTGCAGCGCGTGTTGCGTCGCCGCTTTCGACGACCCGGCGCACGCTTCCGGCTGTGTCGTCCGCCGCCACGCCTTTTAAATCGGAATGCGCGGCAAAAAATCTTTCGCATTGCGCCAGCGCGACCGGATGTGATTCGACCGTTTTAATATCTTCAAACTTCGCATCCGGCGCGGCAACCAGAAAATGCGAGATCGGCAGAATTATTTCTGCGACGATATTTAAATTGCTGTGCAGAAGCAGATCGTAACAGCGATGAACCGAACCGACCAGAGAATTTTCGAGCGGCGATAAAATGTAATCGGCACTGCCTTCATCAATCGCTTTGTAAAGATCGTCAAATGTCTGACACGAAACGGTTTGGCAGTTTTCGCCCAAAATTCCCAAAGCCGCCGCTTCCGAAAAACTTCCGCGCTCGCCTTGAAAAGCAACCCGCGATTTTCCCGCTAAATTTGCGATTTCTGCTTTTGTTTCTTCCGCCGTTTCAAACGGTTGGCGGTAAGTTTTTTGCTGAAGATGCAGAGATTCGTCAATGATCTTTTGGAAAATACCGGCGATGCTCTGCTCATCGAACGGACCCGGATTTTCCTTCGCCAGTCTTTCTAAAACCTCGCTTTCGCGTTTCGGATCGCAGAGCGACGTGTCAACGCTCGCTTTCGCTGCGCCGACGCGCAAGGCGATGGCGGCGCGTTTATTTAAAAGAGTTAAAATCTCGCTGTCAATCGCGTCAATTTCCGCCCGCGGATTATTTATTATCGGTTCACTCATAATCCTAAAAATTATTACGCCGCCGCAAATTATTCAACCGAATAAAGCCATTTTGCAAAACATTCATCGAAGGCAAATCAGGTCTCGCGCCGTAAATCTAAAAAAGACACACTTTTATTAATTCGGGAAATTTATGTGTCCTTGAAAACGCCAAAAATTCCCTGACATTTTACCCGGAAATAAATGACTCAAGACTTAAGACTCAAGACTCCGGACTTTCACTCCTTAAACCGCCCAGAGAAATTGTTCGGGATTCGTGTGCAGAATTTTGTCTTGACCGGAAAGCCAATCGGGACGATTGTTTGAGCAAATATCGAGCGCGATCACATCTTCCAAAACTTCCGAAGAATGTTCGACATCCGGCGGAATGCAGAGCATCTGATTTTCTCTGACGACCACTTCGCCTTCGGGAAGATGAAAAAGCCACGCGCCTTTCAGCACGAAAATTACTTCTTCCGTGTCGTGCGAATGTTTTTGCGTCGTTTCGCCTTCTTTGACTTCGACCTTTGCCACCGAAAGCGATTCACCGTAAACCGCTTTGCGTAAATAAGATGAATTTACTTCATCATTCTCCAGTGTGTTTAAATCGTAAAACTTCATATTTTTTCTATTTAATTTTTTGCAGTATTGACCAACCTGTTTTGTGAAAGCCACGGCATCATTGCGCGAAGCCGTGCGCCGACTTCTTCGATCTCGTGCTGTTTGCCTTCGGTTTCGAGCCGTTTGAAACTTTCCTTTCCGCTGTCGCATTCGCTCATCCATTCATCGGCAAATTCGCCGCTCTGAATTTCGCCTAAAATCTTTTTCATCTCGGCTTTTGTTGATTCATTAACAATCCGGCTGCCGTGTGTCAAATCGCCGTATTCCGCCGTGTTTGAAACCGAATAACGCATATTCCCGATGCCGCCTTCATACATTAGATCAACGATCAATTTCATCTCGTGCAGACATTCGAAATAAGCCATTTCGGGCGAATATCCGGCTTCGGTCAAAGTCTCGAATCCGGCTTGAATTAATGCAGTCAAACTGCCGCACAGAACGGCTTGTTCGCCGAAAAGATCGGTTTCGGTTTCTTCCTTAAAGTTTGTTTCAATAATTCCGGCGCGTCCGCCGCGTCCGCCGTCACAACTCCGCCGCCGACATAGAAAACCGGTTTTTCGGAATTTATCAATCTTTCAACAACCAGACAAAGCTCGGTTTCATCAATCGGCGTTTCCTCTGTTTTAAACAAATATCCGGCGTGAATCCGGCGCGGATCGTCGCAAACCATCGCCGTAATATCTTTCGGCACGTCAATTACGACCGGTCCCGGTTTGCCCGATTTCGCGATCTGAAACGCTTCGTCAATGATCGCTTCGAGATCGCGCACGTCTTTGACGAGATAGCTGTGTTTGACGATCGGAAGCGTTACGCCGAAGGTGTCAACTTCTTGAAAAGCGTCCGTACCGATCATCGTGCTTGGAACTTGTCCGGGAATCACGACCAGCGGAATCGAATCCATATAAGCCGTCGCAATTCCGGTTACGGCATTCGTCGCGCCCGGACCTGACGTAACGAGCGCAACTCCGACCTTTCCCGTCGCCCGCGCATAGCCTTCCGCCGCGTGAACCGCGCCTTGTTCGTGCCGCACGAGATAATGCGAAATGGAATCTCGAAACCGCCAGATCTCGTCATAAATATGCAAAACCGCGCCGCCGGGAAGTCCGAAAACCGTGTCAACTCCGTTTTTTATCAAGCCTTTGACGAGAATTTCCGCACCTCTCGGCGCAGGTTTTGCAACTTCTTCCGCTTTTGCCGGAACAAAATCTTTTAAAACTGCCGACACATTTGCAACGCTTGTCATAACTGCTCTTTTCTAATCTAAAAACAAAAAAAGTCATTACCCTTTCCCACGGGTAATGACTTTTTCAACCAAGGCTAAATCCTGTCATTACCTGTTTTAGGTAATAATGACAAAATAAATGGAAATGACAGCCAACGAATTTCGCTGGCTATCTGGAGAAACGATGAAAAAATTCTGATTACTATTTTGCATAACTATAAGTTTTAGTCTTTTAGAGATTATGACTGATTTTTATAATTGTCAATATAAATTTTACAATTTGAGAAAATTATTTGAATTAAAATCATTGAGTTCAATTTTTAATCTTCCCAGATCGCTCCTGTTCCGGTTTCCCAAAATAATTTGTTAATCGCCGGAATGTCTTTTTCGAGCATTTCGTTTGCTCTTGCTCTTAGAGTTGACCATTCAGCAGTCATTTGTTTGAGCAAATCAAGCGAAGGCTGATTGACGCGGGGAAGATCACTTTCGGTTTGATTGATCAGATACATATAATTTGCCGTGAATTTATTCGGGAAATTTTCTACATCATCATACGCCTTTGATTTTCGCTGAACCATATCTTCGTCCCACGACTTCATTTTTTTGAGAAGTGCTTCGCCGTCTTTTTTTACAACACTATATTTTGCATCTTCCGGTAATGATTCTAAGATTTTCTCCAAATTCTTTTGTTTTTCATAAAGATCGTTGACAAGTCGGTGCATCGCAGCTAATTCGGCTTCCATCGAAGACATTATCCGGTGATATTCTTTGAATGTTTCCGAATTCGTCGAATATATCGGATTGGCAAGAATTTCCGCCGCTGTCGAAACATTTTGTCCGCCCATTTTAATGGTGAAATTGTATTTCCCGGGCATAGCTTTGTGTCCGCGATAACTCGCTTCGATATAAACATTCGGCACTCCGGGCAAAGTCGGGTAACGCATATCCCAGACAAATCTGTTTAAACCTTGCGATTTCGGCAATGTTAGTTCCGAATCCGGTCCGCCGTCATATTCCTTAAAATCTTTATTACTTTTTGAAGAAAATGTTCGAACGAGATTGCCTGCCGAATCTTTTACTTCCAAAGTGATATGTTCATCTTTTTTGAGTTCGGGCAGATTGTAATAGATGACCACACCATTCGCCGGATTTACGCCTCGAAACACATTGCTTCCGTCAAAATCGTCGTCAGATTTGTTCAATTCGCTCGAACCGTTGGCAAGGTAAGCATTGACAGGTTGATAAACTGAAAAAGGTGCGGAATTTTTCTGGTATTGACGCAAGACGCTTAAATCATCCAGAATCCAAAAAGATCTGCCGGAAGTTGCGGCGATCAGGTTTCCTTTGTGGACACGCAGATCGGTGATCGGCGTGAGCGGCAGGTTGAGTTGAAACGGCGACCAATTCTTTCCGCCGTCCCACGAAACAAAAATACCGAGTTCGGTTCCGGCAAAAAGTAAATCCTTTCTGACTTCATCTTCACGCACGACTCTTGTAAATGCGTTGGAAGGAATGCCGTTATCAATTTTCGTCCAACTATTTCCATAATCCGTAGTTTTATATAAACCGGGCGCGTGATCGTTAAATTTGTAACGAGTCGTCGCAATATAAGCCGTCGCTTTATCGTGCGGAGAAACTTCGATGGCGTTGATCAAAGTTTCCGGCAATCCTTTCGGTGTAACATTTTTCCACGTCGCGCCGCCGTCTTTGGTAATATGAACGAGTCCGTCGTCGCTTCCCGTCCAGATCACACCTTTTTCAAAAGGCGATTCCATTACGTAAGCGAGTGTGCCGTAGTTTTCCGCACCGACCGCTTCATTGGTATATGGTCCGCCGCCTTTGCCTTGTTTTTCTTTTTCGTTGCGAGTCAGATCGGGCGAAACTTCCTTCCAAGTTTTGCCAAGATCGCTCGTCTTCAGTAGATATTGCGAACCGTGATAAAAAGTATTCGGTTCGTGTTTGCTCCAGATAATCGGCGCATTCCAGTTAAAACGATACTTCATATCTTTGGCATCCATACTCAAATATTGAATCGGTGCCGCCATAATATTGGTCGCAGCCTTTGCTCTGACATCAAGAACTTCGATCGTTCCCTGATAACTTCCGCCTAAAACATAGTCGGGTTTGTCGGGATCAAAAGCGAGAAAAGCACTTTCGCCGCCCGCCGAAGCCGTCCAATCATCGGTAGTAATTCCTGAACTTCCAAACGAGTGGCTGGCAATCGAAACCGACGAATTATCCTGTTGTCCGCCGTAGATTCGATATGGAAACTGATTATCAACATTGATTCGATAAAACTGCGCGGTCGGCATATTGCTTTGCGGACTCCACGTTTTGCCCTTGTTAAAAGTGATCGCCGCGCCGCCGTCGTTGGCGATTACGAAATTTTTCGGATTATCGGGATTGATCCAAAGATCGTGATAATCGCCGTGCGTTCCCGACAAAGTTTCCCAAGTTTTGCCGCCGTCATTCGAACGCAAAGCCGGAGCGGACAAAACATAAACCGTGTTTTCATCTTTCGGATCAATAAACAATTCGATGTAATACCACGCTCTCTGCGTCAGGCGGTTGTCATCTGAAATTCGACTCCATTTTTTTCCGCCGTTATTTGAAACAAACAAACCGCCCAAATCTTTATCCGAATCGCTTTCGATCAAGGCATAAACTTTTTCGGAATTTGAAGGGCTGACGGCAATTGCCATTTTGCCCATTTCTTCCGGCAAGCCATCGGTCATTTTTTCCCAAGTCTCGCCGCTGTCGGTTGATTTATACAAACCGCCGCCCGGACCTCCGCTGATTACTTTCCACGGGCGGCGACCATATTCCCACGTCGCCGCATACATTATCCGCGAATTGTTCGCATCCATAGACAGTTCGGAAACACCGGTTTTGTCGTCCACATACAAAACATTTTTCCAACTCGTGCCGCCATCGGTTGACTTAAAAAGTCCGCGTTCTTTGGAGTTACTATACAAAGCACCTTGAGCCGCGACATAAACAACATCGGGATTTTTCGGATGAACGATGATCCGCGAAATATGCTGAGTTGCATCCAAACCGATCTTTTTCCAGGTTTTTCCGGCATCGGTTGATTTATAAACGCCGTCGCCGTGATGCGTCATCACACCGCGAACGGCGTGTTCGCCCATTCCGACATACACGACATTCGAGTCGCTGGGAGCGACTGCAATCGCGCCGACCGAACCCGTTTTGAAAAAACCGTCCGAGATGTTCCGCCACGAAACGCCCACATCATCGGTTTTCCAAAGACCGCCGCCGGTCGTTCCCATATAATAGGTTTTGGTGTCGCCGATAACTCCGTGCGCCGCCACCGAACGTCCGCCGCGAAACGGTCCGATGGAACGCCATTTCATCGGCTTGAAAATGCTTTTGGTATCATTTGCATCGGTGTCTTTTGAAGTTTGTGCCGATATAGAAAAAATGCTGAAACAGAAAACGAGTAATAAGATCAATTTTTTTTGCATTGAATAATCCTCAAAGATTTACGGTTTTGTATTTTTGCAGACTTGGAAAGATTGCAAAAGAATAGATTAGAAATTGTATTGCTTTTTCTGAACACATTATACTTCGGCGTTCAATTTTCCGCAATTAACTTTGTAACTGAACCTGAGTCTTGATTAGAAACCGAGTAATTTTTTTACCACAGATTCACACAGATCCAAGAAGATAAAGACAGATCAGAAATGTTAAAAAACATCAAACCGATTGATCTATGCAATTGTTTTAAGTTTACCCTGCCTTTTATCAGTATTTATCCGGGTGGATCTGTGGTTAATTCCTACCTTTATTTCTAATCAAGACTGGAGTTAACTGATGTTACGCACGACTGGAGCGCGAGCGTCCCGCTTGCATGAGCGCAAAGGGCGCGAAAAAGCCTTCCATTACTATAATCTTGATTTTATTTGGAACGTCTGGCGCGTCCTTTCGGACTCATGCAAGCGGGGAAACGCCCCGCGCTCCAGTCATTTTTCTCTTTGTGCGTAACATCAGTTTGTAACTTGGAATTTCAAGAAAAGATTTTGCCCGCCAATAAACGCGAATAAACACGAATAAAAGAAAAGAATATTTACAAATCTTGTAGGGGCAGGTCTTGTAACTGCCCAATGAGTTGAAACCAAGTGACTCTTACAATTTTATTTTGTTGTTCGATTATTTTGGGTCAAACTAAATTTGAGGCTAAGAAATGAGTGGAATTAAAACAATAAGTAACAGAGGTTTTATAACTTTACCCATTTAGTTTTTGCTTAAAACTGAAGTTTGAGAAGATGTCATTTGTTTTTTAATAACCCTCAATTCAGGTTTTAGCTATTTCTTCTCAAGCAGGTAAGTTTATTTTCCCTTTG
>JBBRVS010000057.1:0-26291 GCA_038246645.1 Pyrinomonadales bacterium | reverse complement strand
TGCCGTTGGCATTCAGACGCGCCAATCCGCCGCGAAAATCTTCATTTAAGCCCACAAAACTGCCGCCGATTAAAATGCGGTTGTCCGATTGGACGAACATCGTTATAACTATCCCGTTATCGCCCATCACCACGGAAAAAGGCGTGTTCACGCCGTCCGCGTTGAGCTTCGCCAACTCCGCCGTATTGAAATTGTTGAAAGTCGAAAAGTCTCCGGTTACAAAAAACGTGCCGTCGGGTTGCAGCGCAAGCGAACTTAAAAATCCGCCGTTTGCGCCCGCGCCGACGTTAAAGCTCAAATCGAGCGAACCGTTTGCCGCTTCAACACGCGCTATTTGACTGCGCTCGTTACCCGCGCCGAAAACAGAATTCATTCCGCAAGCGACAATTCGCCCGTCCGGTTGAATGGCAATTGATTTTATTCCTCCACTGACAACCGGAACAAAATTCGTATCGAGCATTCCGTTGTCGCTCAAACGCGCCAGACTACTTTGCGTCGTGCCGTTGAAAGTCGAAAAACCGCCGCCGACAACTATTCGTCCGTCGGTTTGTAAGGCGATTGAATAGACTGCACTGTTAAAGCACTGCGCCGGTGTTCGTGAGAAATGTCGTATCGAGCGAACCGCCCGAATTGAGTCTGACGAGATTATTCGCCGGTGTGCCGTTGATGCTGGTGAAAATACCGCCGACTACGATTTGCCCGTCCGGTTCGACGGCGATTGCAAATGGCGAGTTGTCGTTAAAGCCCGTGCCGAGAGCCGTCGCAAACGCCGTGTCGAGCGAGCCGTTTGAATTGAGTCTGACAAATTTGTTTGTCGTTACGCCGTTATATTCGTTAAAACTGCCGCCGACTAAAATTTTTCCGTCGTTCGGCTGTACGGCGATTACCTCGACCGCCAGACCATTGGTAACGGTTTGGTTGAAACCGCTGCCGTTCAAATTAAAACTCGTGTCGAGCGAGCCGTTAGAGTTAAGCCGCACCAGAAGATTACGCGCTACGCCGTTATAATCAATAAAACCGCCGCCGACCAAAATTTGTCCGCTCGGCAACACGACAATCGCGTTCACATTTGCCCCGTCAGTAAAGCCCGCGCCGATGTTAAAGCTCCGGTCAATCGTGCTGTCGGCGTTGAGCCGAACAATACCGTAGGACAAACGCCCGTCAACGACGGAAAAATTTCCGCCGACAAGAATCCGCCCGTCCGGTTGAACGACGACGACATTGGCAGTGCGTGCGGCTCCCGTTAAGCCCGCGTTAAATCTCGGGTCAAGCCCGCCGCCCGCCGCGAACATTTTTACGCTCGCAATTAGAATTAAAAAGAAACCGAAAACTGTAAATCGAACCGTCTGTAAATTTTTCATTTGCCGAAATCTCCTCTGAATAAAAATCCGATATAACGATTTTGGCTTGACCTGACTTCAGAAATCCTCAAAACTACTATCAGAGTTTCTCAGAAATTATCAGAAGCAATGTTGGACACAGCAGAATCAACTGTTTACGAATTTGGCGATTTTCGTTTTATCGCAAAAAGCCGGCGACTTTTCCGGCGGAGCGACGGTGAAGTTGTGACGCTGCAACCGAAAGCCGCCGAACTCCTTCTGTTTCTGGTTAAAAACGAAGGGCGGCTTTTGACGAAAAATGAAATTCTCGAGGCTGTTTGGGAAGACAATTTTATCGAAGAAGCCAATTTATCGCAGACAATTTTTGTTCTGAGAAAAGGTTTGAGTGAAAACACAAAAGAGCCGCAATTTATTTTGACTGTGCCGCATCACGGCTATCAATTTATCGCTTCGGTCAGAGAAATTCATTCGGAAGACGAGGTATTGGAAGAAAGTTTTCTGTCAGACACACAAACTAAAATTTCAGATTCCAAATCTCAAATCCAAAATCCAAAATTAATCTGGCTTGCAGCCACGCCGCTTGTTTTAATTTTGGCATTTGGAGTTTATTGGTTTTATCCGGCTTCAAAACCTGCAACTGTGCGCGAAATAAAATCAATCGCGGTTTTACCGTTTGAAGATTTGAGTGCGGAGCAGACGGAGAAATATCTCGGCGTAAGTCTGGCTGACGCTCTGGCTAAACAGTTTGGCAGCTTAAAGCAAATCACCGTGCGCCCGACGCTGACGGTTTTGAAATACGCCGACAGCCGTCAGGACGCACAGAAAATCGGACGCGAACTTCAAGTTGATGCCGTGCTCGACGGACGAATTCAGCGTGTCGGCGAGCGTCTTCGCGTCAGCGTCCAATTGATTCGCACGTCGGACAATGCGACGATTTGGACGGAAAATTTCGACGATAAATTTACAAATTTCTTCGCCGTGCAGGATTCAATCAGCCGCAAAGTCGTTTCGTCTCTGGCGGTGCAAATGGACGAACGAGAACGCCGCCGCTTTGACCGGCGCGGAACTGAAAACGCCGAAGCTTATCAAGATTATCTGCGCGGGCGGTATTTCTGGAACAAACGCACCGCCGGAGATTTGCAAAAAGCAATCGGACATTTTGAGCAGGCAATCCAAAAAGACCCGAACTTTGCGCTCGCCTTTACGGGACTCGCGGATTGTTACATACTGCTGGCAGAATACGGCGCGGCGACTCCGCACGAAGGCTTTCCCAAAGCCAAAGCCGCGTCTCGAAAGGCTTTGGAAATTGACGACCAATTGGCGGAGGCGCACACCGCGCTTGCCTACACGCAGACTTTTTATGATTGGGATTGGGCGGGCGCGGAACAATCCTTCAAACGTGCGCTCGAATTAAATCCGAATTATGCGACCGCTCACCAATGGTATGCCGAGTATTTGATTGTGTTCGGACGTTTCGACGAATCCCGCGCACATTTTGAACGCGCCCTCGAAATTGAACCCGTCTCGCCGATTATCCTGACCGACCTGGCGGCTCTCTACCATGTTGAGCGCGATTTCGAGAAACAAATTGAACATTCTAAAAAAGTTATCGAAATAGATCCGAATTTTGCTTACGGTTATTTCTTTTTAGCTATGGGATATGAGCGAAAAGGGATGAATGCGGAAGCCGTCGTTGCTTATGCCAAGATGATGACGCTTTTCGGCGAGCCGACCGATTGTATCGAAGAAGTGAAAGAAGCGTTTAAGCAAAACGGCATCAAAGGATTTTGGAAGAAGCGGCTCGAACAAATCGAAAACCGACCGCATTTGAAAAATTATCAAGTATATGCCAAAGCACTCGTGCAAATCCGCCTTGACGACAGGGAAGGCACTTTGGAATCGATAAATCAAGCCATCCAACGACGAGACCGTTGGACCATTAACGCCAAATACGAATTGCTTCTTGAGCCATTGCGCGATGACCCGCGCTTTCAGGACTTATTACGCCGAATGGGATTTTAGAATAGTTGAGAGTTACGCTTTTATCCGTCATAATTTTCACGGGCGAAGACGTAACTCTCAACTTTTTTTAAGGCAGAGCCGTAAAATCCAAATCGGTTATCTCGTCGTTGACCGATAAAACTCGTGTCGGTTGGGCAAATTGATAGCGGTTGCTTTGCACCGAGATTATGTATGTTTCACCAGCCGCCACCGAACTGAAGGAATAATATCCGAAAGAATTGGTCATCAAGGTTCGCGTGTTTCCGTTTCTGTCGGTTAATGAAACATAAATTTTGCTGATTCCGTTTCCTTTTGCGCTCAAAACTTGTCCGCTGACCGAAACTTCTGCCGAAGACGGGGCGAGTTCGGCTAATGTCCAATCGGAAAATTCGTTTACTTCGGAGGCGGTTACAATATTGGAAAACGTATTTACCGTGCCGGTCATAAATGAAGCCGTGCCGCCCGCGATGCGATAGGCGCGGTAACTTGTTTCATCTCCCGCCAGATCGCTTTCCAAATAGTTGAAATGCAAATTTGCGTTGGTAATTCCGCCGCCCGGATTTTCGATCTGCCACCACCGCGCCAGACGGTTCGCCGGCAAACCGCTCGCCGGATTTGAATACGCGCCCTGATTAGCTTTGATGGAAATATTGCCCGTTCCCGTGATGCCTTTGACCGTAACGGGTGAATAACCGTTCATCGTGCCGACCGGAAAATTGAAAGTTCCGCTGTCGTTGACGCATTGGATAAGCGCGGTTTGGATGTAGCTTGTTTCATTGCCGCCCATAATGCCGTCGGGTTGGCAACTTGCGATGACGAGCGTTCCGTTGCCCGTGATTGTGCCGCCGTTGAGAGAGAGAATACCGTTAATCGTTAAAGTTCTGCCCGCGCCGATGGTCAAAGTGCCGCCGTTAAAGTTCAAATCGCCCAGCGTAACATCCGCTGAATCAATGTTGATATTGCCCGCACCCGCCGGAATAACGGCATTCGTGTTTGGTGCCGGAACAGTTTCGGTCGTCCAATTCGAGCCGTCAAACCAATCGGCAGAACCGGACGGGACATTCCACTGTTGCAAATAAATTCTGGTGAAAAACTGTGCGACCCGGTTGTTCAAAATGGTAAATTCGCCGCCGATAATTAAATCGTTGCCGTTTCGCACCGCCGCAGAAAGGTTTTGCGCCACCTCGACCGATTCGGCAGAACCCGAAATCGCCGTCCACGAATTGCCCGCCGTGTCATATCGGGCAAGCTGATTGCTGAAAATCACGGCGTTATCGAAGGTTTCTGAAAAACTGCCTCTGACATACAAAAAATTATCGAACGTCTGGAGTTTGAGAACGCGATCATTCAGTCCGTTGTTTGCCAGCGGCGACCAGGTATCGTTTGTCGTATCGTAGCGGGAAATGTAATTGAGATTTGTCGTCGCGCCGTTGGCGGTTTGCGTAAAATCGCCGCCGACGTAAAGATTATCGCCCTGCACCGCCAATCCTAAAACAAAGCTGTTCAGCCCGTTGCCCGCGAGCGGCGACCAGGTATTCGTCAGCGTATTGTAGCGGGCGACGCTATTGAGATTCGTTACCGTGCCGTTTGAGGTTTGCGTAAAATCTCCTCCGGCGTACAAATTATCGCCGTGCATCGCCAGCGAATAAACGCCGAAACCGTTCACACCGTTGTCGGCGAGCGGCGACCAGCTATTTGTCGTCAGATTGTAGCGGGCGACGCGGTTCAGATTTGTTACCGCGCCGTCGAAAGTTGCGGTAAAACCGCCGCCGACGTATAAATTTCCTTTTTGAATTACCAGCGCACTAACGCCCGCAAAACCATTCAACCCGTTGTTGGCTAACGCCGACCAGGTGTTTGTGGCGGGATCGTAGCGGGCAATACGGTTCAGATTCGTAACCGAACCGTCGTCGGTTGCCGTAAAATTGCCGCCGACGTAAATGATGCCGTTTGCGTCAACGGCGACGGCGGAAACCTCACCGTTCAGAGCCTTGCCGTTATGCAATCCGACCGGCAGCCAACTGTTCGCGGGCAATCCGTTCGCTTCGGAAAATCCGCCGCCGTCCGCTAATGAATATCGGGCAAAGCCGGGATGATTATAACCCTGAGCAGCGCCGTATGGACCGGAAAAACTTCCTCCGACAAAAAGCTGATTGTCGGAAACGGCAAACGCATAAACGGCTCCGCCGATAAGCCCGTTGTCCCCGAGTCCCGACCAGGTTTCGGTTGCAGTATCGTAACGGGCAATGTTGCGCAAACTGCTGCTCACTTCAAATCCGCCGCCGACATACAATGTTCCGCCGGAAAATTCCAGAGCGTTGACTCTGCCGTTCAGCGTGATATTTGCCAGCGGCGACCACGTTGCGGCGACAATATCGTAATGGGCAATGCGGTTCAGAGGCATCGAAAAATCGCCGGTTGCCGTAAAAAGACCGCCCGCATACAAACTTCCGCCGGAGATTGCCAAAGCATAAACGACATTGTTCATTCCTTCACTGCCGAGCGGCGACCAGGCGTTTGTCGTCAAATTGTAACGGGCGATATAATTAAGTCCTATCGCATTGTCGAAGGTTTGGTTAAATCCGCCGCTGACGAACAAATCATTGCCGAAAACCGCAAAATCGCTGACAAAATTATTCACTCCGTTATTTACAAACGCCGACCAAACATTGGTTGCGGTATTGTAACGGGCAATATTATTCAGATTCACCGTCCCGCCGCCGGAAGTGCTGTTAAAATTGCCGCCGACATATAAATCATCGCCCACGACCGCCAGCGAAAAAACATCGCCGCTTAACCCGTCATCCGTGAGCGGCGACCATACGCCTGCATCAATATCGTAGCGGGCGATATTATTTAAATTCGGCACGCCGCTGGCAGTTCCGCGAAAAAATCCGCCGACATATAAATATTTGCCTGAAATTGCCAGTGCGCTGACTCGCGCCTCACCCGTTCCGTTTGTCGTCAAACCTAAGCCCGCGAGTTCCTGCCAACGGTCGAGAGTTACGTCATAGACAGCAATTGAATAAGCCGGTGTGCCGTCCATCCTTATGAACACGCCGCCGGCAAAAATGTTTCCCGTCCGCGTATCTACCGCGATGGCGCGAACTTCTCCCCGCTGAGAGCCTGATCTGACCGCGCCGTTGTCATAAAAACGCGCGTCCAATAAATCTTGCGTCGAAGGAAGTTGGGAGGGGCAATCGAAACCGAAACCGGCGGTCAAAAAAACAATGACCAAAAACATACCAAGCGACCGGTATTTCCGCGAAAAAGCCCATATTGCTGCAAAAATTCCCTTCATTTTATTTTCTCTCTCCTCGACGATTTTCAAATTTCTATGTAAGTTTTTGTCTTGTGAAGACAAGTCTAGCTTGACTTGCTTTCAAAAGTCTTCAAAACTGTAATCAAAAGTTCTCAAAATTTATCAAAACTTTATGATTGAGCTTTCGGAATCGAAGATTTATGAGTTTGAAGAATTTCGTCTGGATGCGAAAAGCCATCGCCTTTTTCGCCGTGAATCGGGCGAACTTGTGCCGCTCACGCCGAAAGCTGCCGAGCTTTTGCTTTTTTTAATCCAAAACAGAGGGCAGATTTTATCTAAGAACGAACTGCTCGACACGGTTTGGGGCAATTCGTTTGTCGAAGACGCGAATCTCTCGCAAACGATTTTCGTGTTGCGGAAAACGCTCGGTGAAGATACCAAAAATCCGCGTTTTATTCTGACCGCCCCGAATCGCGGTTATCAATTTATCGCTCCGGTCAAAGAAATTCATACGGAAGACAAGATATTGGAAGAAAGCTTTTTATCCGATACGCAAGCCAAAACTCCTGATTCTAAATTTCAGATTTCAAATCTAAAATCCAAAATCCAAAATCTAAAATTGATGTGGCTTGTCGTTCCGCTTATTTTTGTTGCCGCATTCGGCGTTTATCGGTTTTATCCGCCGGCGGCGAAACCGGCATCTATCAGCGAAATTAAAACGATTGCAATTTTGCCGTTCGAAGATTTGAGCGCGGAGCAGACGGAGAAATATCTTGGCGTAAGTTTAGCGGACGCGCTGGCAAAGAAGTTCGGCGGCTTAAAACAAATCACCGTGCGCCCGACGAGCAGCGTTTTAAAATATGCTGAAAATCGGGCGGATGTTCAGACAATCGGGCGCGAGCTTCAAGTTGATGCCGTGCTTGACGGACGGATTCAGCGCGACGGCGAGCGCGTTCGCGTCAGCATTCAACTCGTTCGCACTTCGGACAACCGGACGATTTGGACAGGAAATTTCGACGACAAATTTACAAACTTTTTCGCCGTGCAAGATTCAGTGAGTCAAAAAGTCGTGCAATCACTCGCGCTGCAAATGAATGAAAAAGAACGCGAAAGATTCAATCGGCTCGGCACGGAGAATGCCGCCGCTTATCAAGACTATTTGCGCGGACTTTCTTTCTGGAACAAGCGCACCGGCGCAGATTTACAAAAAGCCATCGAACAATTTGGGCAAGCCGTGCAAAAAGACCCGAACTTTGCGCTTGCCTATTCAGGATTGGCGAATTGTTACATATTGCTTCCCGAATACGGCGTGGCGACAACCCGAGAATCTTTCGGCAAAGCGCAAGAATCAATCGAAAAGGCTTTGCAATTAGACAATGAATTGGCGGAAGTTCATACCGCGCTCGGTTATAAACAGGCATTTTATGATTGGAATTGGACGGCGGCGGAACAATCTTTCAAACGTGCGCTCGAACTTAATCCGAATTATGCAACGGCGCGTCAATGGTATGCCGAATATCTTTCCGAATTGAAGCGGTTTGATGAAGCGCATGAACAATTTGCGTTGGCAATGCAAATTGACCCGACTTCGCCGATTATTATCAACAGCAAAGCTCACAGTTATTTTAATGAACGCAAATATGACCAATCCATTTCACAACTGCAAAAATGTCTCGAATTAGACCCTAATTTTGGTTATAGTTACAGCAATATGGCTTTTGCGTTTGAAGAAAAAGGAATGTTTGATGAAGCGTTGGCGGCTCACATCAAAGCAGTTACGCTTTGGAATGAACCGTCCGATGCCGTCGAAGAACTTGAACGGGCATTTGCGAAAAAAGGCATCAAAGGATATTGGCAAGCGCGCCTGGAGCAGTTCAAAACACGACCGCATTTGAAAAATTCTCCCGCCCAGAGTCAAGCATTTTGTTATGCGAAACTCGGCGACAAAGAACGTGCGTTAGAGTGGCTAAATCTATCATTTCAGCGGCGCGAACGTTATTTAACGACGGCGAGAATTTCACCCGCTTTTGAACTTCTATACGACGATTCGCGCTTTCAGGATTTAGTCCGCCGAATGGGTTTTTAGAGTTTGATGCAAAGATTGGTGTAAGATAAAGAAACCGGTAGGTGTATTGCCTCAATAAAAAGTTACAGACAAAGTTTGTCGGGAAAAAGAGCGGGGGGCAGAGCCCAATGGCATTAAGTTAAGCACCAAAAGTAGAACAGACTGTCAGTCTGTTCATTCCTTGACCATTAAGGAGTCTTTATTTATCAATCATTTAGTGTTGCTGTGTGGAAAACAGACTGACAGTCTGTTTTACGATTTTCGCTTAACTTAATGCCATTGAGCTCTGCCCCCGCCGAAAAAACATTTCCGGCAATAAAGTGGTTAATTTTCTCCGTGGAATTTAACGATTTTATCTTTAAGGAAAAGAAATTCGTTCACTGTTTTTTGGCAGATTAGAGTTTCACGGAAAAAAAATTAATGATGCAATGAACAACTGATTCAATGACCTAATCAGCTACAAATCTTCTTCTTCAAGAGTTTTTCCGCCAACAAGATATTTTCATTCACCCGTTTCGATATCTTTTTGTCTTTCAATAATTTTGCCAGTCAAAATGCAACTTTCAATATCGAAAACGGAAGGTTTATCATTTTCCATTTCTTCTTCGGCGTGAAGCGTTATTACATATCCAAGATTACGAATCTTTTCACGCATTTTGTTACAAATGGCTTCAAACATTGCGGAAAGTTTATATTAGAAAACTTAGTTTTCCAAGTGTTTCATAAATCAGAAAATGAGCTTTTAATGCGAATCAGGAGTTGAAATCTGGCTTTGTAAATCAACAACTTACGAGCCTAATTTTAGCGATAACGATAAACTAATTTTATAAACCCTTTGTTTTCAACATTGGAATTTTTTAACTCCTGATGGGCATTTTTAATCATTTCCTAATTTTACTGTTTTTTTGCTTCGCTTTTGTTCATACATTATTTCATCTGCCCGGCGCATAATTTCTTCAAGCGGCGAATCGTCTTCCATATCGAGCGGAATCAAACCGTAGCTGATCGAAATTTGAAAAGGTTTTCCGCTTGTTTCGTTGAACTTTTTCAGATTTTCTTCCAGACGTGCCGTGATCGCTTCGCCGTGGTCGCTCATCACATTAATAAACAAAACCGTAAATTCATCGCCGCCCAAACGCGCGATTATATCGGTTTCCCGAAAGGTTTTTTGCAGAATTTCCGCGGCTTTAATAATGGCAAATGAACCTTCCTGATGTCCGAAATTATCGTTGATTTGTTTTAAACCGTCCAGATCCGCCATCATCAGCCAGAGTCCTTTGTCGAGACGGCGCGAACGAAAAAGTTTTAATTGTTGTTCGGTATGAAGCAGAAAACCGCGCCGATTGTATAGTCCGGTCAAATCATCGGTCAATGAAAGTTTTTTGAGATCTTCGTTCGCCGCTTGAAGAAGCGCGGAAGTCCGGCGAAGTTCGAGCCGCAAAGTTACCTGCCGCGCCAACGCCCGTAAGGCTTCGAGTTGTTTTTCCGAGATTTCGCGCGGAGTTTTATCAATCACGCAAAGCGTTCCGAGAGCCTGATTATCGGGCGTAATCAGCGGCGCACCGGCATAAAAACGAATTTTCGGTTCAACCGTAACCAACGGATTTCTCGCAAATCTTTCATCTTCCAACGCGTCATTTATCACCAAAACCTGCGGCGTGTTCGGCAGAATCGCGTGAGCGCAAAAAGCCAGATCACGCGGCGTTTCCTCGACATCCAAGCCGATCTTCGATTTAAACCACTGACGGTCTTCATCAATCAGACTAATCATCGCGATCGGCGTTTCGCAGATCTGCGATGCCAGCAAAACGATGTCGTCATATTCCTGTTCGCCGGGCGTGTCTAAAATTTCGTAACGGTGCAAAGCTCTCAGTCTTGCTTCTTCATCTGTCGGAATCGGTGATTTCATAGCAAATTCAGTTAAAATAAGTTCAAAAAAAACTAAATATCAAACCGCGCAAAACCGCGCTTAATCGCGGTTGTCGCGGCGGAAGTGCGGTCGGACACGCCGAGTTTGGCAAAGACATTTTTGACGTGCGTTTTTACCGTATTTTCCGAAACGTCGAATTTATAAGCGATTTCCTTATTTGAATTTCCCTCGACGATCATTGCCAGAATCTTGTTTTCGGTCGGTGTGAGTTCTTCCTGCCCGAGATTTTCGCTTAAAAGTTCGGCAATTCCGCTCGGAATATACTTGCGACCGTTTGCCACCGTGCGAATCGCCGTAACCAATTCTTCCGCCGAAATATCTTTGAAAATATAACCGAACGCGCCTTTTTTAAGCGCACGGGCAATTTCCGCATCGCCCGCGTGTTCGGCTAAAACGATGATTTTTGCCAGCGGATTTACCAGAAAATACTTTCCGAGATCATCAACCGCGCACGAATCCGGCAGACGCAAACCCAAAATTGTCACATCCGCATCCGTCTGCCGAAAAAGTTCAAAACCTTCCGCGCCGGTTTCGGCTTCACCGACGATTTCAAAATCAACTTGTTCGCTCAAAATCGTCTTGATGCCGATACGCGTCAGCGTTTGATTTTCAATCAAAAGTGTTCTGATCTGATTTTGCATAGAAATCATTTTAGCAAAAATTTTATTTTTGTGCCTTTTTAAGATAATTGAGTTTTTTAAGTATTTCAGATTTCAAATTTCAGAAGAAAATAGTAAACACCAATGGATAATGGATAATGGATAATGTCGGAAAACTCTTAAATTCTCTTAAATCTGATGTTTAAAGGGATTTTTAGAATTTTCATAATATCTTAAAACTTTTGCTCACCCGCTTATTTCCTGATAATCGTCTGGAAGTAAAGATATTAAGCACCGATGCAAAAATGAAAAACGGACAGTGGAAAACACAAGAAAACTTCTAAAAACTCCCGTAACTTTCTAATGAATAACGTAAGAATTCTTTAATTATCCGTTATCCATTATCCGTTATTCATTGATAATGATTTTTAACCGATTAACATTTTGATTCGGTTTTCAATGTGAAATTTGAAATCTGAAATTTGAAATTCATCAGAAAATTAAAAAAGCAAACTATTAAATAAAGCGTCTGCTTTTCCTTCTGACGTATTTATCGGTTAAAATAACTTTCATCAAAAAATAATATGCGTAAATAAAAATTGCGTATTTTTCAACAATTCCAAAATTAAAGGACATCGCTACAAATATGTTTAAAAATTATCTTCGGAATATTTTGATTCCGGCATTGATCATTGTTTCCGCTTTTTCCGTTTTTGCCCGGCAGGAATCGTCAAAAGTCTTGACCGCCGCCGATTATGACCGCGCCGTGAAAATGTTGGGTTTTAATACCAATCAATTGGTTGATCGTGCCGGAGTTCGCGCCACGTGGCTGCCTGACGGCAGATTTTGGTATCAGATTTTAACAGCAACCGGCAAAGAATTCGTTTTAATAAATCCGGCAACCGGAGAACGCAAAATCGCGCCCGATCAGGCAACGCTTCTCGCCGGAATTTCGAGCGGTGAAAGTGCGAATATGCAAGGGCGCAACCCTTTGGAAATTCTGTCGCCCGACGGAAAAAAAGCCGCGTTTATTAAAGATTGGAATCTCTGGGTGCGCGATGTTGCCACAAAAAAAGAAACGCGGCTGACGGTTGACGGTGTGGAAAATTTCGGTTACGCAACCGATAACGCCGGTTGGACGCACAGCGACCGCGCAATTTTGAAATGGTCGCCCGATTCAAAGAAAATCGCCACATTTCAGCAAGACGAGCGCAACGTCAGCGATATGTATCTCGTAACAACGAATGTCGGCGCACCGAAGCTGGAAAAGTGGAAATATCCGCTGCCGGGCGATCCGATCATTACGATTCAGCGCGTTATTATCGAGCTTGAAACGCCGCGAGTGATTCGCCTTCAAATGCCGCCGGACGCACGCCGTTCGACGCTCTGCGATGATATTTCGTGCGACGGCAGTTTTTCCGATGTCGAATGGAGCGCGGATGCGTCAAAACTCGCCTTTGTTTCTTCGACACGCGATCATAAACAGGCAAATCTTCGCGTTGCCGACGCGATGACAGGTAATGTTAAAGATATTTTTGAAGAAAAGGTGGCGACTCAATATGAATCGGGACAAGGTATGATAAATTGGCGTTATTTGCCGGGTTCGAATGAATTTATCTGGTATTCGGAAAAAGATGATTGGGGACATCTCTATTTGTATGATCTGAATACCGGAAAACTGAAAAATCAGATTACAAAGGGCAATTTCGTCGTCACGCGGCTGAGACGCGTTGACGAAAAAAACCGCCGCCTTTATTTCGAGGCAAACGGACGCGAAGCGGGACGCGATCCGTATTTCAGCCATTTTTACAGCGTTGATTTCAACGGCAATAATCTGAAACTTTTAACGCCGGAAGACGGAAATCACGCCATTTCATTTTCGCCCGACGAAAATTATTTTGTTGATAATTATTCAAAAACCGATATGCCGCCGGTCGCGGTTTTACGCGATATGAGCGGGAAACTAACCGCCACGCTCGAAAAATCGGACATTTCGCGCCTGACGACGACAGGCTGGAAACCGGCGATGCCGATCACCGTTAAAGACCGCAATAATAAATGGGATTTATACGGTTTGATGTTCACGCCGACGAATCTCGACACAACGAAAAAATATCCGGTCGTCAATTACATCTACCCAGGACCGCAGGCGGGCGGTGTCGGAAACCGTTCATTTACTCCCGGACGCAGCGATCATCAGGCGTTAGCCGAATTGGGTTTTATCGTCATCGTCATTGACGGAAGTTGTAATCCGAACCGCTCTAAATCTTTTCACGATGCGTGTTACGGCGATATGGCGGACAATACTCTGCCCGATCAGATTTCGGGCATCAAACAACTTGCCGCAAAATATCCGTATATTGACACGGAAAGAGTCGGAATGTGGGGACATTCGGGCGGTGGTTTTGCGACCGCGGCGGCGATGTTTCGTTATCCCGATTTTTACAAAGTCGGCGTTTCGCAATCGGGCAATCACGATAACCGCAATTATGAAGACGATTGGGGCGAACGCTACATCGGTTTGCTCTCAGGCGATAACTACGAAAAACAGGCAAATCAAGTTTATGCAAAAAATTTGAAAGGCAAATTATTGCTCGCCCACGGCGCAATGGACGATAATGTGCCGCCGTATAATACTTATCTGGTGGTTGACGCGCTGATTAAGGCAAACAAGGATTTCGATCTGATCATTTTCCCGAACGCCCGGCACGGCTACGGCTCGGACAATTTTTATATGATGCGCCGCCGCTGGGATTATTTCGTCAAACATCTTCTCGGAGCGCAGCCGCCGAAGGAATATAAAATAACTATGACAACCGATCCGCGGATGAAGTAATTTATAAAAGAAAGCCCGCAAATGTTTGCGGGCTTTCTTTTATTTCTAATTTGAAAAAATAATCATTTACAATCAGGACACTCTTTCACAATAACTGTTCTTGTTTGAGTCATTCCGAAGACAGCCCAACCGTCTTCACCGAACACCGATGGCTGACTTATCGCGGCTGTTATTGCGTAAGTTCCGGGTTTTACGCCTGATAAATCCCATTCTACATTTGCACCTTCTCCGATAATTTTGCCTGCCGTAATGGTATAGACATATTTAATATCTTCTCCATCGGGTTCTACAGCAACTATGGCGATTTTGACGATTTTATTGTTTGAACAGGATTTATCCGTTGCCTGACAGTTTAAGATGATTTCTTTTTGGCTCAATTCCAAATCTGTAACCGAAGCAGGCAGATCACAAACAAAAGTATCATCTTCACTTTCATCAGAATCTTCCTCAGACGAGTCCGCATTTATTATTTCTTCGCTTTCAATTTCCCCGGAATTTGTTTGGTCAGCGGATTGATTTTGTGCGAAATTGACTGTTGTAAAAAACACAAACAAAGATAGTGTTATAGCTGTTAGTTTTTTCATGATTTTCAATATTTCACTAAACCTCAATTTATGTCAACGAATTTCTGTACGGATTATAAACAATTACACTTGATTTATGTGAGTTTGTTTAAATTAAACCGATTCCAGTCGCATCTGTTCGTTTTCTTTTATTTGAAATTTTCCTTTCCGGCTCCGGCAGAAATTCATTACGATCTCGACAAAATTGTCCGGTTTTTCTTCCTGCGGCAGATGTCCGCAATGGGGAAAGATGACAAAGCGCGAATTCAGGATTTCCCGGTGAAGCGTAAAACCGTTGTGAATCGGGATAACCGTGTCGTCTTCGCCCCAGACGATCAGTGTCGGCTGATTTATCAAATATGCGTCTTCCTCGATACGGTTGGCGTCCCAATTGCGCGCCGTCTGCAAAACCGAATGATGCGCGTCCGCCGCGCTCAGCGGGCGATGCACCGATTCGACTCTTTCCTGCGTCACAAGATGCCGGTTTTCCGGCGAAAAAGTGTCTTTCATGCGGGATTTAAGAAGTATTTTTGAATCCATCAAAAACGGGGTCAGAGCCTCGCCGACACCGGGAATCGCGGCAAGTCTTAAAAGCGGATTCTGTTTGATTTCATCATTGCAAACCGCATCAACCAGTACGAGTTTTTCGACTCTTTCGGGATAATCGAGGGTGAGTTCCGAGGCGACCGCGCCGCCGTAGGAACTGCCGATAAGTGTTGCCTGTCCGATGCCCAGAACATTCATCAAACGCATAATCATCCGCGCCTGAGATTGAATCGTGTAATCGAACCAGGCGGGTTTATCCGAATAACCGAAACCGATCAAATCGGGCGCGATGACGTGAAAACCATTTTCGGCAAACATCGGCGCGACCGTTTTCCAGACATACGTCGAAGCCGTATAGCCGTGAATCAAAATAAGCGTCGGATGCGTCGGGTCGCCGAATTCCTGATAATGAACCGTCACGCCGTCAACTTCCGCAAAATGGGAATTTTCCGAATGATGGACGTTTTCCGCAAAATTTTCCCGCGAAACGCTACTCGGGCGCGTCAATAGTTTTACCGCAATTGCCGCACCGATTGCACCGCCGATGCCCAAAGCTAAATCTCTTTTTTTCATAAAATTTTTCCTTTTCCCAGGATTTTACACCAAAACGACTTTCGGCTGCACGTATTTTTCCGCCGAATTGTAAAAACCGATTGCCACCAGATTTTCGTTTTCATCCGTCATTCTGATCGCTTGATTATCATTAATTTCCGCGTCTTGATAATTATACTTTATCCCGTTTCGCGTTTTTTCAACATTTACTTCTGTCAAAATAACTTTCGGTAAATGGATTAGTGCTTCATTCATCGAAATCAAAACTTCGCCTGATTTTTCGGTTTGGACAATCTCTTCTAATTCTTCTAAAGTAACGGCTTGTTTCAGATCGAAATTTCCGGCTCTTGTTCTTCTGAGCTCGGCAAGATGCGCTCCCGTGCCAACCTTTTTGCCGATGTCTTCCGCCAGAGTTCGGATATAAGTTCCCGCCGAACAAGCGACTCGAAGTTTCAAGTTCCAAGTTTCAAGTTCCAAGTCGTTCGCGCTTTTTTCCAAATTTTCACTTAAAATTTCCAATTTGGAAATTTTCACTTTTACAGGTTCGCGCTCGATTTCTATGCCTTGCCTTGCCAGTTCGTAGAGTTTTTTTCCTTTAATCTTCTTTGCCGAATACATCGGCGGAGTTTGCAAAATCTCGCCGCGAAACTCCGGCAGAACAGATTTTACATCTTCAACTGTAAAAGACTTTGAACTTTGAACTTGAAACTTTGAACTTCCGGTTGCGTCGCCCGTATCGGTTTCAAAACCGAATCGCACCGTTGCTTCATATTCCTTTGCGTCTTTATCCAAAAAACGCGCCAGCCGCGTCGCTTTACCGATGAGCATCACCAAAACTCCGGTCGCAAACGGATCGAGCGTTCCGGTGTGTCCGATGCTTTTCGTTTTCAAAATCCGCCGCAGACGCGAAACCACATCGTGCGAAGTAATTCCGGCGGGTTTGTCTATAATCAAAATTCCGTTCATAATAATTCTAAATTTTAATCCAAACTATTCACTATCAACTATTCACTATTCACTATTTTTCAGTAAATGAATTATTTGATAACTGTTAATTGATGATTAAATTTGGAATTTGCAAATGTGGAAAAAGTATAAAGAAATCAAAGATGATGAACGCTTCATCAAAAACCTCGAAAGATCGCGCACGAAAACCTTTGACCGCGCCGTAAATCTTCTGACATATAAACCGCGTTCGATTAGTGAGATGCGCGAACGTCTTCTTGAAAAGCTCTGGACAAACGAGGAAATTGTTGATGAAGTCATCGAAAAACTCAAAAATTACGGCTATTTGGACGATGTAAAATTTGCTAAAGATTTCGCCGCTTCAAAAGTGCGCCAGAAACCGATCGGAAAAAAACGTCTGCGAATGGATTTGATCAAGAAAAAGCTCGACAAGGAAACGATTGATAAAGCCTTAGAACAAACCTTCGACGAAACGCCCGAAGACGAAATAATTGACCGCGCCATCGCTAAACGTCTGCGGATAAAAGGAAAACCCGTTGAACAAAACGACAAGAAAAAATTTCTCGATCATCTACTGCGCCTTGGTTTCAGCTACGACATCGTGCGCGACAAAATGCGCGATGTGATGAGCGGTGATTTTGATGAAGATTTTTGACTGGAGCGCAAGCGGCTCGCTTGCATGAGTCCGATAGGACGAAAAAGCGTTTAAATAAAATCAACTTTATTGGAAAAAAGGCTTTTTCGCGCTAACGCGCTCAGGCAGGCAGGTTGCCTGCGCTCCAGTCGTAAACCTTCTCGGTTTCCGAAATCATTCTGTCCAAGCCGAAATTTTCCTTTGCGTGTTTTTGAGCATTTTCACCTAATTCTTTTATTTTTCCCTTGTCTTCCAAAAGTTTGCCGATCGCTTCGGCGAGTTTTACCGGATTTTTGACGGGCGTTAAAATTCCGCTTTTTTCGTTTTTGAGTAATTCTTTTGCGCCTTCGGTTTCGGTCGAAACGACCGCGCAGCCCGAAGCCATCGCTTCCAGAATTGCCAACCCGAAACTTTCCGAATGCGACGGCGAAATGAAAATATCTAAAGCGGAAAGCAAGGGTTTGGTGTCTTCGATCCAATCAAACCACGTGAATTGCTTGTCCAGATCGAAAACTTTAACCAGCCGTTTAAGCTCGCGCCGGCAACTTCGGTCAAAAGAATGATCTTTGCCGACCATAATAAAATGCGTTTCGGGAAATTTTTTTGCAATGATCTGCGCCGCCAGAATAAAATCCTGCTGTCCTTTCAAATGCTTTAATTCGCCGACCGTTCCCAAAACCGAAGCGTCAAACGAGATATTGTTTTCAAAGCGAAATTCTTCTCTTAATCTTGTTCTGTCAACATTTACCCAATTTTCAACGTCAATTCCGTTTGGAATAGTCACAATTTTTTCCTTCGGAAAAGTCTTTTGCAGATTTGCTTCGACCGCAGACGAAACGGCAATGACTTTCGACACATTCTCGAGCGCAAATTTCTGCACTCTTTTCAAAGGAAAAAGCACGTGGCGCGTCAAAACGAGATTTGCATTTCTTGCAAATCTAACGGCAAGACTCGCCGGAAAATAATCTTTTCCGGTGTGCGCGTGAATGATTTCGATTTTGTTATTTTTAATAAATTTTGCGATCTTCCACGCCGCAAAAACATCGAGCGCGTTTTTGATTTTCACCTGCAAAATATTTTCTTCGGGAAATTCGGGCATTTTTTCCAAAATCGGCGAATCCGGCGCAACCGCTAAAAACAATTCGTGTCCGCGCCCCGTCAAACCTTTTGTCAGATCAACAAAATGCCGCTCGCCGCCGCCGAAGTTTTTTGCCGAATTGATTTGCAGAATTCGCATCTTCTTTATAGTAATTTAAAAATAAAAAGAAACAAAAAAGAGCGCGATTTTCCTAAAAAAATCGCGCCGTAAAATGTTTTTCAAGTTAGTTTGAAAACTAAAAATAAAATCTTGCGCCAAGCTGCATTTGGAAAATTTGGCTTGCCGGGAAATTACTTGTGAAAAGACTTCCGCTTGAATCGCGTAATTGCAGGAAGTTAGGATTGGTTTGTCCGCTAAATCCTCCGCAATTAAAAGTTGTCGGGCTACAATAAGCTGTAATACCTGAACCCGAATACTGAAGATTTGATAAGTTGAAGATGTTGAAGAATTCAGCCGAGAAAACGAGTCTTTGTTTTTCGGTGAAATTAAATCCTTTTTGAACTCTCACATCTACATCATAAACCGGACGATTGCGGAAGCTATTACGCTTAAACGGAACACCGAGTCCTTCAAACGGACGATCATTAAATGAACCGTCGCCATTCAAATCGGCATTGGCAATAGCATCAACCGGAAGTCCTGAACGAAGACGAATCGTGCTGGAAACTTCAAAACCATAAGGCAGGAAGAAAACCGGATTCGCAACAAATTGATGTCTTCGGTCAAGTCTCGAATAATTGTACTCATCTTGCAGATTAAAGGTATTAACTGCATCCTGTCCGCCCGCACTTCGTTCATTGTCATCATCCGAAAGCGAACGTGAAAGTGTGTAATAAGCGTTTAATTGTCCCCATTTACGGTTTAATCTCATACGAAGCGTTAAAGCTGTATAAAGTGAACGCGCTGAAGATTCACGAATCTGAACGCTTCCGAGTGCCGTCACAGGACGAGCGCGAAGCGGGAAAAACGCAGGAAATCCCGTCGGACGCGAAACACCGAAAATCGGTCTTCCCGTTTCCAACGCAATAAGTTGAGCGCGCTGAGCATCTGTCAAACCTGACGTTGATTGAGCAATCTGTGTAATTGTCAATGGAGCAGGTAAATTTAATTCACGATTTCTTTGTAAACGTGATGTGTTAATATTGACAAAATCAATACCGGCAACAAATCCTTTAGAAAATTCACGTTCATAAGCGGCGCCAAGTTGAACCGAACGCGGATTTTTGAATCCGTCTTCGATTCCAATCGGTGCTAAACCGGGCAATGTCGAACCTAAGGCTGACGCAATCGAATTGATTTGATTACTTGTAAGTTGCGGCAAAGCGTTTAAGCCGAATGTATTTAAATTAACTCCGGCAACTGCGAACTGGCGATAAACTGTATTCGGAACGCAAGGGCGGGCAGCAGTTGTAGTCGTAACCGGCGCACAGGCTATTCCGGTTGCTGCTAAAGTTGCAACATATCCAGGATTCGCTGCTAAAAAATTGTTGTATGCAGTTTGACCTGCTGCGTTATTTGCGGAAAGTGATGTAGTTGAAAACGGAATCTGTACCGAAAGATCACCTGCCGGACTGCGGAAATTATTGACCGGAGAAGCTAATAAAAGAAGAGGCGTGGTTGCGTAAAAAATTCCTCCGAAACCGCGAATAACACTTTTGCCGTTGTTTTCTACATCCCAAGCAAAGCCGACGCGCGGACCGTATTGCCAACCGCTGTCGGAAATGCTTGTCGGATCAAGACCCTTTCCGCCCAGAACCGGAAATTGTGCATTTTTAACTAAATTAATTAAAGTATCATTTCCGAGTTGCGGATCGGGATTATATTGCTGTTCCGCACGAATACCAATATCGAGCGAAAAATTCGGAGTTACGCGCCATGTATCTTGTGCGTAAAAGGCAAGTTGTTTGACTGTGTAATCAGCTGCCAGATTACCGATTTGCTGGCGATAGTTGGCTGATGTGTTATCAAAACGTCTGTCATTCATTACTCCCGGCGTAAGCGAAGCATCTTGAAATGCCGTTTGTGCATTTCCGCCTAAAAAGTAAGAACCTTGTTGGTTAAAACCGAATAATTGATTCGCGTAAATATTGCTGAATTCACCACCGACCTTTAACGTATTGTTACCTGATACAATCGTTAATCCATCAATAAACTGGTATCTTTCGTCATACTGCGTAGTCGGTAAGAAGGTGCGTGTTCCAAATTCACCGACACCGCCGAGCGAAACATTCGGGGCAATACTGTTGGCGAAACGCGGACGATCTTCCCGCGCAAACTGAAAGCGAAAATCATTTATCAAATTTGCGCTGATCGTGCTGACCAATTGTGAAACAAAAGTATTGTTGCGGTCTCTTTCAGTTCCGTTGGTTGAAAGCGCACGATTAGTTGTCGGATTGATGCTTGTTTCACCTGTTGAAACTGCGTTCAAAGCTTTATTTTTGCTGAAACTATAGCGTCCGGTTAACAAGTTATTATTATTAATTTGATAATCAATTTTACCCAGCAACGCAATCGCATCGTTAGTTTGAATAAAAGGTTCTTGGAAACTCGTATAAAGATTAAATGCTTCTGCTGCCGCGCCGCCATTTAAGGTCGGATCAACAAATCTCAAGTTACCATAAACAACCTGACGCGGAGCGCGGAATCTTTGATATTCGACCGAACCGAAATAAAACAGACGATTTTTGATAATCGGACCACCGATTGAACCGCCTAACTGATTTTGAGTCGGCGCGGCAACGGCATCAAATCCGACTGTTTCTTCGATTCTGTCAACATATTCATAAGGACGCGAAAGTTGTTCGGGGCGATAAAGATAAAACAAAGATCCACGAACATCATTTGATCCTGATTTTGTAACGGCATTAACAATACCGCCGGTCGAGCGACCGAATTCAGCCGAATAACCCGATGCGACAACCTGAAACTCACGAATTGATTCCTGAGGAATAGTGAAAGCCGCATTTGAACGCTCGCCGCCGCGAATACCGCCGAAAAACGGTTGATTGTAATCAACGCCGTCAACATTAACATTTGTGTTAATACCGCGCTGACCTGAAATTGAAAGCTGACCACGTTGCGGATCAATCTGAACGCCCGGTGTCAATGTCGCAAAATCCTGAAACTTGCGTCCGTTAATCGGCAGATTCGTAATTGCCGTGCTGTCTAAAACAGCATCGGATTTAACTTCTGTTGTTTGAACACCTTCGGCGGAAACTTCGACAATTGCCGTCAGATCTCCTGCACCGAGACTGAAGTTGGCATCGGTCGTTCGACCGACCTGAACTTCGACGCTAAGTTTTTGTTCGGCAAAATTACCGCCGCCGGCTGTAATCGTATATTTGCCGGGTTGAAGTAAATTAAACGAAAAAATTCCATCGCCGGTTGCGGTGGCTGTTCTTTCCGCACCTGTTCCGTCGCTGACAAGTTTAACTGATGCGTTCGGGACGATTGCATCATTTGTGTCTTTTACGACACCTGCGATGCTTCCCGTTCCGGCTTGTGCAAAAACTTGTCCGATTCCGAAAAGCAAACAAAAAGTTACTGTTGCTAAAAATTTATTTGAAAATCTGTTAGTCATTATATTTTTTTGACCTCTTTAATGTTTTTATATGAATTTATAGAACAAAATTGTATTTATTCTTATATTTGAATTTATAGATATTTTGAATTTTTATCCTAGTTTTTGGATTTAGAAATTTTAACCGTAATCAAACAGTTTTCCCGAACAAAATCCAATTTCTCAAATCTAATTTTGTAAGTGCTTGATTTTCACACTTTTAGATTGTCTTTAACGAATTCTTATCGAAAAAAAACTTCAAAAAATTGTCTTTATGCAAAATTTTGAAATTTTATTTACGCAAGTTAAGTTCCTTAAAATATCTATGAAAAGGAATTTATCAATCTAATCTCAACATCGTATTACCGACAGGTTAAATCTATGTAAATTAATTGAAAATAATTTCCCGCTGATGGGCAACTCGATTTAATCAGTCGTTAAAAAATTATCCGTAAACGGGAATACTTTTTTAAATTTTTGACATTTATTATTTGATACCGAAATTGTCTTTGAATAAAGAAACAAAGAAATTTCGGGTTGCTGATTTGAAAAACTCAAACGCTATTGAAAGGGAAATTTTGGAACTTTTAACAACACCTTGGCGTTATTAAAAGTTCGATCGAGAATTTCTGCTGATTTTTGAAATTTTGAAATTTTGGCGGTTGCCGAATTTATGATAAATGTAGTGAGCGGTTTGAGCGGTTTGCAAAGATAATTAGGTGGCGACAAAATTTGAAGCAGAGATTACATCTACTTAAAACCGCCAGAATAAAGTGAATTATAACTTCAGGCATCCTGAACGATTTGAGCGGTTTTTGCAAACTTGACTTTTTTGTAAATATCGTTTAGATTATTCGGGCAAATAACTAATTGATCTTAGTTCTTTTACAATCTGTCTATGAATTAACTAAATTAAACGAATCAAGGGGAGAAAAATAATGGCGCGATTATCACAATCTACAATGACATACAGAACACCTTTGCACCAACGCATTATGGCGAAACTATCGGTGCAGGCGAGTTGGATTGATGAAGACAACGGAAATGTTGTTTTTGTTAACGGGTTAACGGAAAATCTCGGTGAAACGAGTGTATTGGTAAATCTCGATGTTTTACCGGCGGTCGGCAGCGAAGTTAAATTGCGGTTATCCGATGAAAACGATTTTATTATTGAAGTTGATACGCAAGTTATCCGCGTCGAACGCGATCCGGGCAAACCGCTGGCTGCGCTTTCCATCTCGGAAAATCTGAGCAAATGGAAACAAAAGGCTTTAACCGCCGCGCAGGATTGGGTAACCCGAAACTGGCGTTTGAACTACGAAGAAGACTGGGTTAATTAACTTCCGGTTTTTTCCGGGATAAATTTACATAAAGCGGAGAAAGGTTTTCTATCGAAACTATTTCTCCGCTTTTTCTATTTGCCGAAATTCTCAGGCGCGACGGCAAACGAAGAAAAGTTTTCGAGCATCTTTATAAAGACAATGAAAAACATTTTACCCGTAATAATACTTCTATTTTCGCTGAATTTTGTTTTCGGGCAAGAACCTCCGAAACCTCTGACGCAAGCCGAATACGTCAAAATGCTGTATGCGCTGGAAAAAGATCCGAAGACGAAAGACGAACTGATTCGGGAAATCCGCATCCGCGGAATCGGTTTCGAGTTAAATGCCGGTTTGCGGAGTTTGACCAGAACAAAGGGGCGCAACGATGCCGAATTGCAGAGAACTCTCGAAGAATCCAATCGCCGGCGCGAAAATCCGACCGAGGCAAAATTGCCTTCGGAAAAAGAAGCGCGGGAAGTTCTGGCAAAAGCGCGGGAAGCGACGCTTGCGGCGGTCGGCGATATGCCGGATTTTGTTGTCAAACAAGACATCGTGCGTTCGGCGGCGTATGCCGGAACGAGTAATTTTCGCAATCTCGATAAACTGATCGTTGCCGTCAGCTATCGTTCCGAGGGACAGGAAGAATATAAAGTTTTATCGGTCAACGGAGTTTTGCAAGACAATTCGACAGCGAAACAAACCTACGCACAGGTCGGCGGAACGAGTTCAACGGGCGAATTCGTGACGGTTTTGGCTTTGATCTTTAAACCCGAAAGCGAAACGAAATTTGAAATTGTTGATACGGACACGATTCGCTCCCGCCGCGCACTGGTTTTTGATTATTCGATTACGCTCGAAAAAGCCAAACAAAGAATCACGGCTTCCGGCTATATTTCGGATTCGACTATCGCGGGAATGAAGGGCAGAATCTGGATTGACCGTGAAAACTTCCGCGTTCTGCGCGTTGAAAGCCAGGCGACCGAGATTCCGTCGGATTTTCCGATTCAAACGGCAAACCGCACGATTGATTATGATTGGGTAACGATCAGTGAAGTACAATATCTGCTGCCGACAGTTTCCGATGTTCGTCTGACGTTTCGTGAAAGACGCGATGTTTTTGAAACACGCAATTTAATCCGCTTTAAAAATTACCAGAAATACGGAACTGAAATTAAGATTCTGGACGAAGATATTGAAGAAGTGCCGGAAACACCGCCTGCGCCGGATTCGGATTCGGATGCGCCGCCGCCAATTCGCAAACCCTGATTAAATTGTTACCAGGCGAAATAAGCGATAACGGCGGGAACGATCAGCCAGAGCAAGCCTTTGATCAGAAAAAACAAAAATCCCGCTACGCCGAAGCGTTTTATCAAGCGGGAAAATGAAAATTCTTTTTGTTGCGGTTCTTCCTGCATCATTTTCATAACATAAACCGTCTGCCGGAACTTTTCAAACGGCTCGCTTATAAGTTTTGCTAAACAAATGAAGAAACAATTCTTGACATTTTCTCTCGTGCTTGTTTCGATATTGCTTGTAAACTCTTTTTCTCCGGCGCAAAGCGTGCCGCCCGCTGTAGAAAAAAACAAACGTGAGGCTGATTTGCTCGAACTCGTAAAACTCGACAACACGATAAAATTAGATATTCGCTACGCCCGCGACGATAATTTCGTCGGCAAAGCGGTTTACCGGGAAGCCCGCGCTTTTTTGCAGCGTCCGGCGGCAGAATCGCTTCTGCGCGTTCATCAAAACTTAAAAGCGAAAAATCTCGGTCTGGTAATTTTCGACGGTTATCGCCCGTGGGCGGTGACCAAACTTTTCTGGGAAGTTACGCCGGAAGACAAGCGAAAATTCGTTGCCGACCCGAAAAAAGGCTCGCGCCACAATCGCGGCTGCGCGGTTGATCTGAGTATTTACGATCTGAAAACGGGTGAACTATTGCCGATGCCTTCGGAATTTGACGAATTTACGGAACGCGCTTCGCCCGATTATAAAGGCGGAACAAAAGAAGAAACCGAAAACCGCGATCTTTTAAGAAAATTGATGGAAGCCGAAGGTTTTACCGTCAATAAAAACGAATGGTGGCATTTCGATTACAAAGATTGGGCTGATTACGGAATTTACGATATCGCATTTTCCGAAATCAGAAATTTTGATATTTTGGCAAATTATAAAATTCGACACGTAAAACTTTCCGAAAATAAACAAGTTCGCGAAAAACTTTTTCTCAAAAAAGGCGAGATTTTTAAGAAAGAAAATTTAGATAAAAGCATCGAGCAATTAAACAAATCAGAAATTTTCGAACCGATTTCTTTGCAGGATGTTTCGTGGTTTTTGAACGATAAAGAAAAAATCGTTGATTTTGTGTTTTTTCTGAAGGAAAAGGCAAAATAATAATTTAATCCGACTTTTAATATATTAATTTAGATAAAAAATGACATTATTAGCATTTCTTCAAGGTGAATTTCGAAATGAAGACTTCTGGTTCTTATTCACCCTTGTTTCTCTAATTATTCTTTTTCTGATTGGATTGTTTTTGGTGGGAATTTACATTATCTATAAATCTGTAAGCCGCAAAAAAGAAACATCTCAAGATATTTTCAATCTAATAAACAATGAAGATAAAAAACTTGATTAAGAAAAAATGCGCTCTTTCAATTTTGAAGAGTGCATTTTTTCTTTCCTAACAACTTGCTTGGAGTGCATTAGCTGAGAAAACCTTTGAAATTTTTCGGACTCGTCGCGTATTTCGGGAAAACCTGTTCGAGATTTTTATTAGCGAGATGCTTTTGAGCGATTTCGCCGAAAACGTCGCGGAAATCGGTCGTTATGGCTAAATCTCTGCCTTCATTGAGTTCGCCCGGTTTCAACCCCTTCCAATCGCCGTAAACGCGCCCGCCTTTGACCGAATTTCCGATGACGAACATCGCGTTTCCGTGTCCGTGATCGGTTCCGCCCGTTCCGTTTTGCCGCGCTGTTCTGCCGAATTCGGACATTGTTAAAATTACGACATCATCCAT
>JBBRVS010000056.1:0-26836 GCA_038246645.1 Pyrinomonadales bacterium | reverse complement strand
TTAATCTTTTGATTTAATCCGAAGGCTTTTGATTGCAATTGCCGTGAATTTTTGTTTAAAACCCCGCCCGAATCGGTCAGAGCGCGAATCGAATCAGGTTCGCTGATCAAAATCGGTGTCGGCGAATTCGGATTCGGATCGGTCTGCGATAAAGCCGCAGAAACAAACAGAAATGTTAATATAAATACGCTGAATAATTGCCAGCTCAAGCGTGATTTTCTGCTTCCCATATTCTTTCCTCCCGGTTTTTCAACCGTATTTTTATATTTAAATTTGTCCTTTATTAAAAGAAGAAACAACGCAGTTTGTCATTGTTACACACAAGTGTATAATTTCTTGAATAAAAAATACAAGTTAAATTTTTTGTCTTTTGAAATTTTTTGCCAAAAAGACCAAAATATGTCTTTAGCACTATTAGACGCGGATCATTTTTATTTAGTCTTAAAAAATGTAAAGAAATGTAAAGAAAATTTATGACAAAGATAATTTATCTCGACTCGCCGGAAAATTTCAGCTTTCGCCACACGATCTACAGCCACGGCTGGAGCGAACTTCTGCCGTTTGAAATTGACGAAGAAACTTGGAAATTGAGTTATGTTTTCACTGATAATAATGGCAAAAATCCAACTTATGCAACAATTTCCGATGAAAACGGAAGACTCGCAATCGAAGTTGAAAATTCTGAATTAAATGAAGATTTTCAAGCAAAAATTCTGAATGAAACAAAACATATTTTGCGGCTCGATGAAGATTTGAACAAATTTTACAAACTCATCGAAAAACAAAAAAATCTGCGATGGATTGCCGATGCCAACGCCGGAAGACTTGTCCGCTCACCGACAGTTTTTGAAGATTTGATCAAAACGATTTGCACGACGAATTGCTCCTGGAGTTTGACAAAAAATATGACGCGAAACTTAGTTGAAAAACTCGGAACTTCAACCAAAAACGGAAAAAAATCATTTCCGACCGCCGAAGCAATGGCAAATCAAACGCCGGAATTTTACCGCGACGAAATCCGCGCCGGTTATCGTTCGCCGTATTTTCACGAATTGACTGAATCAGTTGCCATCGGAAAAGTTAATCCTGAAAGCTGGCTCAAGTCTGATTTACCGACAAATGAGTTAAAAAAAGAAATGAAGAAAATCAAAGGTGTCGGCGATTATGCGGCGGAAAATCTGTTAAAGCTCGTCGGACGCTATGACGGTCTCGCGCTTGATTCGTGGCTCAGAGCGCAGTTTTACAAAAAACATAATAAAGAAACTGTTTGCGAAGATAACCAAATCACCGAATTCTACAGCAAATTCGGTAGTTGGCGCGGTCTGGCAATCTGGTGTGATATGACTGAAAGATGGTTTAAAGTAGAAAAAAGTTAAATCAGCACGAGCGAACGGTAGTGAGTCGCATTTCTTTCAATCAGCTTGATTTTATATAAAAGTTGCTCACTACCGTTCGCTCGTGCTGATTTTTGTAATGTGGATTTCCACATTACAAAAATGCGTTAGCACAGACTTATTATGTGCTTAGCTAGATAAACAAAAGTCAATCCGCACGTTAATTTAAAATCTTATTTCGAGAATAATTGCATCAAGCTATGAAATTATTCTCGAAAAATTTTCAGAAAAGAATTGTTGACCGAAAAATCTTCCGCTCCAGAAAGTTTATATGGTCGGCGATTCTGTTTGCTTGTATAGGCTTACTGCTCCTTTGCCTGGGCGCGTTTCACATCAAACAACTGTCTCAGCTTACCATCGAAAAAGAACGCGTAAAACTCGCAAATAAAAATGAAGTATTTTTTGAGAAAATTCCTCACCAACCTCATTTCAATCAATTTGTTTCGTTTATTCAAAACACGAAAAACGTCCGCTTTGTCGAGAAATATCAAGATTCATATTTTGCCGCGACCGATGCCGGACTTCTAAAATGTCGCCGGACGGAAAACTTCTCAAACATTTCACGATTTTAGACGGTTTGCCCGAAAGCGATCTGACAAGCCTTGCAGTTTTTAATTCAAACCTTTTTATCGGAACTCGCGAAAGCGGACTCGTCGTTTTCGACGGCGAAAATTTTTCAAGCTATCATCTTAAAAATCACGAAACACAAACAATTACCGATCTTTTATCCGATAATCAAAGACTTTTGATCGGAACTTTCGCCGGCGGTTTGATCGAATTCGACGGCAAGAAATTTTATGAAATTACAACAAATTCAAACAAAAGAATCAATGGCGTAAATTTTATAACTTCGGAAAATTCAACACTTTTTATCGGAACTTTCGCGGATGGTTTATGGATTTTCGAAAACGGAATCTGGAAACAATTTACAAAGGAAAACGGCTTGCTTTCGAATCGCGTCATCGGTGTGAAAATCGTCGGCGAAAATTTATTTGTCGGCACGGATCTGGGCGTTTCGCAAGCTGTAATCAACGATCTTAATGTAGATTCACAAAAAATTTTTAACCAGAGCGTTGATCTGCCGACGCTTTCGAGTTTGGAAGAATTAAACGATCAGGTTTTCCTGACAACGGACGACGGCGAAATTTTCGCATTTAACGGAAAATCGAACCGTTTGACAAAAGATTCGCTCAATGAAATAAGTTGGAAAAAGCCCGAAAATATAACAAATTCGCGGCTTTTTTTTAATGATGAAAAAATTTGGTTTGTCGGAACAGGGGGAATCTGGCAAACCTCTGCGGAAATTTCCGCCCGATTTTTACCTTCGCCGTTTGGAGATTTTTCCGATCAGACAATGCCGACCGGCAACATCGTTTCCGCATTGGCAGTTGATCGAAACTCCAGACTTTGGGTTGGATATTTCCGCCGAGGCATTGATATTTTTTCAAAAGACGGTGTAAAAATCGAACATGTTGAAAGCGATGTAATTAAAGAAATCAACGCGCTCAACGCTCAGGAAAACTCCGTCATCAGCGCAACTTCAAAAGGTGCGGTGGGTTTTGATCAAACATTCAAAAGCTCATATTTAATAAAAAACGATTCGTTGCCGAGCAACTCAATTACCCATATTTCACTGACAAAATCCGACAAAAATTCAAACGCGATTTATGCAACAAGCAAAGGCGTTTGGCTCAATGAAAACGGTGTTTCACGCGGATTTTCGACCGTCAACGGTTTGCCGAGCAACACGATCTCCGCCACGCTTTTTGCTAAAAACTCTGCTTTTGCCGGAACACTCGGCGGACTCGCGCAGATTGAAAATGGCAAAGTTGTCAGAGTTTACAAAGACTCAAACTCACCCTTGCAAAATAATTGGATTACGGCTCTAAGTTCAAGCGGTTCAAGGATTTTCGCCGGAACTTACGGCGGCGGAGTTTATGAAATTTTGCCATCGGGCGAACTCCGCAGTTTTATAAATGAAACCGGAAAAATCTTCGTCAATCCGAATGCGATGTTTTCAAATGCGGAAAAACTTTTCGTCGGAACTCTGGACGGCGTGTGGTTTTTTGAATTTGAATCGGAAAAATGGACTCATCTAACAAAAGTTTTGCCGTCAAAAAATGTCCTGAGCATCACCGGAGATTCTGAAAATACATTTTTCGGAACGACAAACGGAATTGCCAAAATCAATAAAAGATTCTGGTAAAAAAGTACCGCCAGCGTCCCGCTGGCGGTCTTGGCGGCATCTTGCCGCCACACTTTCTGATAAAAAAAGAAGACTTTTCAAAAACAAACGAAATCTGAATGCGAGGCGCATTCAGGACAGCCGCCGGGACGGACGGCGTTACATTTTTATGAAAAATTTTTCACATATTTTGATCATTACCGCCGCATTTTTAATCTTGCTCATTGCAATTCCGTTTCAAATAATCAACGCACAATCCGGCGTTTTGATTCCGTCTTCGTTGAAAAATCAGCCTGACGATAAAATCCTCTCGCTCGGCGCGATGAATGTTGATATTTGCATTGATAATCAACACGCAACCGTCAAAGTTACGCAGATTTTCGACAATCATTCGGAGCAAACTTTCGAGGGAAAATATCTTTTCGCTCTGCCGGAAATGGCTTCGGTTTCCGATTTTGCGGTTTGGGACGGCGACATACGAATTCCGGGCGTAATGCTCGAAAAGCGCCGCGCCAACGCGCTTTACAGCGAAATAAAAGCTAAAGAAATTGATCCCGGCATTTTACAGCAAGACGACGAACGCGGCGGAAATTCGGCGTTTTCCGCCAAAGTCGTGCCGATTCCGTCCTTCGGTACAAAGCGCGTCGAAATGGAATATACGGAAGTTCTACCGATTGAAAATCTAACGTCGAGTTTTACGTTTCCGCTCAAACCTTCGGACGGCGCGGCGCAAAGAGTGAGCGAATTTAATCTGACAGTTTGCGTTTATAATGATTATCCGATTTCTGCCATTGATTTCGGCGAAAACGCTCTGCCGCTTCAGATAAAAAAGGAAAACGTAAACGAATTTGAAGCATCTTTTCACGCCCTTAATTTTGATTTAACCTCTGATTTAATAATAAATTACAAAATCAACGTCCCAAACAGTTCGCTTTCATTTATCGCGCACCGCGCACCGGAAAAAATCTCGGCTTACGACATCCGCGATCCTTCGCTTGCCGAAAAAAACGCTGACGGATATTTTCAGGCGCAAGCGATTTTCAATGAAGAAATCACTTCAAATCAAAAACCGCAAAAACCGCGCCGCGTCGTTCTGCTGCTCGATACTTCCCTTTCGATGTTCGGCGAAAAACTGATGCGAGTGGTCGAATCCGCCGATTATTTTCTTCATAGTTTAAATGAATCGGACGAGTTCAATCTCGTTTTATTCGGCAACGAAGCCGCTTCATTTTCCGATTTACCGCAAAGAGCCACGCCCGAGAACATCGAAAAATCTCTGGAATTTATTAAAAACTCCACGCTCGGCGGCGGCACGAATCTAAAAAAAGTTTTGGAAAAAGCGGTCGAACTTTCCCGAAATTTTTCCGACGGCGAACGAAGCATTATTTTAATCTCCGACGCCAACCCGACACTTGAAACGACCGATATAAATTCAATTGCCAAAATTTTTGAAAACACGCAAAGCGCAAATAAAATTAAATTTTTCGCCTTCGCGCTCGGTAATGATGCAAACACGACGCTTATCAAAGAACTCACCGACAAAACCAACGGATATTTTGCCCAGGCGCGGGAAACCGAAGATATTGCCGCTTTAATGCAGATATTCTTTGCCAAAGTCGGAAATCCTTCGATTGAAAATCTGCAATTTAATTCGTTTGGAGATAATAATTTCCGCCAAATTTATGCAACTTCGGCAAACAGTTTCGACGGTTCCGGCTTTTCGTTTGTCGGTCGTTACAAACAGCCGAAAGAGGTTGAAACAATTGAGCTTTCGGCACAATTCGGTGATAGAAATTTGAGTTTTGAAAAATACGTTAAACTTCCCGAATTTGACGATTTTCATAAACATCTGCCGCGACTTTGGGCGCGGGCGCGGATTGATGCGCTTGTCCGCGAAATCAACAAAAATGGCGAACGCGAAGATTATATTTCGGAAATCATCAGCCTTTCGCAAAAATACAAACTCGTTTCGCCATACACGGCTTTTCTCGCCGCGCCGCGTGCGCTGCTTCGTCCGCGCCTGATTCAGCCAGGTGATCCGGTAATTCGCGTCAAAGTTGACGAATCAATCGAGAAAGTCTTTGCCGTTTTGCCGTTTGGCGAAACTTTGCCGCTTCGGTTTTTACAAGATGAAGGCGTTTGGGAAGGCAGATTTTTCGCACCGGCGTGGATGCCCGATGGCACTTATACTTGTCGTCTTCTTTTGACCGACAAAAACGGAAACGGTTTTGAAGAAAGGAAAACATTCGTCGTTGACAGCCGTGCGCCGAAGGTGAAGATCAAACTTTCGAAAACACAATTCCGCGCCGGAGATGAAATAAATCTCAAAGTTTCATCAGATAGCGATACGGCGCGTCTGACGGCAAAATTCTACGGCGCAAAACCCGTTCAGCTTTTCTGGTCTGATTCGGAGAAAACGAACGTCGGAAAACTGAATGTGCCGAAAAATCTTGCGCCCGGAAAATATGTTTTAACCGTTTCGGCGGAAGATTTCGCCCATAATTTATCAACGGAAGAAGTGAGTTTGGAGATTTATTAAATGCTTAAATCAAAACTAAATATTTTCACAATTATCATTCTCACCGCATTTTGCACCGGTTTAATTTTTCTATCATTTGATTCGGTTCAAAACAAACCCGCCGAAGAAAACGACGTAAATGAAATAGATTCAGCAATTGAAGCCGCCCTTTACACGCGGACGGAATTTTTCGGGGCAAATGCGATTGTTCTTTTTCCGACTACTGATGCGCGTGAGCGGCTAATCAAAGTTTTGGAAAAATACCCTGCCGAGCCGAAAATTTATCTTAAACTTGCCGAAATAAATGAAAAACTCGAAAAATTTGACGAAGCCGAAAATAATTTAACTGAATTTGCCGAACTTCAAAACGATAAACTCATTGCGTTAAATGAATTAGCCGCGTTTTACAACAGGCGCGGGAAATTTGAAAAGCAAGCCGAAGTTTTCAGTAAAATGATTGAACTTGCGCCGCAGGAAAAACGCGGCGAATATTTTTCGCTTTTAATAAATCTTGCCAAAACTCGCAAACTGGAAAAATATCTGAAAGCCGATTTTTACAGGGAATTTATCGCACAGGACGAATCTGCATTTTCGATTCTCGAGCAATACGCCGATAAATTGATCGAAGAAAAAAACTTTGAAGAAGCTTTGAAATTTTTCCGCGAAAACCGCGTGAAATTCCCCGAAAAAAAGGAATATTTTCTCCAAAAGGAAGTTTCGGTTTTGGTTTCGCAAAAGAAAAACCGGGAAGCCGAAATTGTTTATGTTGAGGCGTTTGAGCCGAATTGGTCGCCCGGATTAACCGAAGAATTTTATTCATTCCTCTATGAAAATAATCGTTTTAAGATTTACGGAAATGAATTAAACAAAAAATTCCGGCAAAATCAGGCGGATTTCCGTGCGGCAATTCGCCTGATTCATTATTTGAAATATGACGGCGATTCTTCCGCAAATGTGATTTTGCAGCTTGAAAAAGCGAAAAATGAACAGAACATCGAATGGAGAGCGGATGAACTTCTGACAGTTTCGCTTCATTTGATTTCCGAGGGAAACGCCGATCTCGCCTCGCGTTTTCTGTACACGCTTTTTCTAAAACAAGAAGCCAAACCCAACGGAGAGCTTCGCGCCAGGATTCTTTACCAGCTTTTTACGCTGCTCTGCGATTCGGAAAATGAACGCATCGCGCTGACCAGAGGAAATCTGGATTTTTACCGCGATATTGCCGCGTCCGACACAAGTCCGGGAATTACAAACGGAATTTTGTCTCTGATTTTTGCTAATGAAAATCCGGGAAAAGAGCTTGAAACCAAGGAAAAATCCGCCGTCAAACTTTTCAACCGCGCCGCCGCTTATCGCATTTTTTCGGAATTCAAACAGGAATTTCCGCAATCGGCGGAACTCGCCCAGATGTATCTCGATATTATAAGGCTTTACACGGCGGAAAAAGATTTTGAAATTGCCGAAAAAACGCTTGCCGACTTTGAGGAAAAATTCAAAGATTCGGCTGAATTTCCGTTTGCCGCGCTCAAACTCGCCGATGCTTTTGTCGCCGCCGGAAATGCGGAAAAAGAACGCGAGATTTATCAAAAAATCCTTGAATTTCTCGGCTCGAAGCGAGATTCAAACAATCCTCTAATTGCTGATTATGTTGAAGATAATTTGGAAATTTCCGAATCGAACAGAGGAATAAATATCCCGAACGAAACGAATGAAGATTCGGACGATTATTATTCTTCGCCGCCGAAAGTCTTTACCGATTTTATTTCAAAGAAAGAACCGAAAATCTCTTATCGGGAAGTTTTAAACCGCTTTGTCGCGTCGCTTGCCAAAGAGAAAAAATCGCCGGAAATTCTTGCGCTTTATACGAATGAAATCAATAAATATCCCGATGAACAAATGCTTTACGAAGATTTTCTAACTTGGCTCACGCAGACGAATTTTACCGATAAACAGCTCGAAATTTACAAAAACGCGATTGCTAAATTTCAAAATAAAACGTGGCGTGATAAATTGGCGCGTTGGTATATCAAAAATCAGCGCAAGGCGGAATTCGGCGAATTGTCGCACGAACTGATCGGAAAATTCAGCGATGCGGAAACGCAGGAATATCTCTGGACATTTATTGATTCAAATGTTTTGGCAAATCCCGGAAGTTTCGAAGGCAAATTATATTTCGCGCTTTACCAAAAAGCACATTTTCGATTTCCGCATAATCAAACCTTTGTCATCGGACTTTTGAAATATTACCAGGCGACAAAACAACGGGAAGAATGGCAAAAATTGACGGCGGAATATTATTTTGAAATGCCCGAAATCCGCAGGGAATTTTTAAACGATCTTTCAAAACGCGGTGAACTTCGCGCATATTTATTGCAAGCCGTTGAAAAAACAAAAGATAACAATTCAATCGAAACTCTGCCTTACAAACTTTTCCGCGCCGATGCCGCCGCGCATCTTTCTAATTTTGAACAATCGGTCGCCGCGTATCGTGAGTTAAACCTTTTATATCCCAACAATCCGGAATTTTCCGAACGCCTGATAAATTTTACGCGCTCATTCGGACAAACCGATAGAAAATCCTTACAAGAATCCGCCGAAATCACGCACAAACAAGCCGAATTTCTGCCCGTTTCCTTTCAAAATCGAACCCGCGCCGGAGAACTTCAAGCCGAACTCGGCGATTATAAAGCGGCGAAAAACGAATGGGAAAAGTTGGTTTTAATTTCCAAGGGCGAACCCCAAACGCATCTCGAAACAGCGACCGTTTATTGGGATTATTTTCAGTTTGACGATGCGCTGAATGTCATTAAAAACTTACGTTTAGAGATGAAAAATGATTCGCTCTACGCCTTTCAAACCGGCGCGATTTATGAAGCGAAAAATGATCAAGAGAAAGCTCTTTCCGAATACGTCAAACAACTCGGCGCGGCTTCCGATGACGAAGAAATTTTACTAAACATCTCGCGCACGAAAAAACGTCTGACACAGCTCAGAATGCGCGGAAATTTTAATCAATTGATAAAAACCGCGTTTGAAAATGAGAGGAAAAAGCAAAATAAAAATTCGACTCTTGTATTAAATTACGCACATTTTCTCGTTAAATCCGAACAGAAAAAAGAAGCAATAAATCTCTTGAATAATGAAGTTACGCAAAATAATGCAGAAGAATTTCTGAGCGAAGCAAGACTTCATTATGAAAATCTGGAAGACAAATCCGGCGAAAGATTAGTTCTGCGGCAACTCGCAAAATCCGCCGAAAACAAGAAAACTGCGATTTCTTATCAACTGGAATTAGCGGAAGATTTCAGCGATTCCGGCGAAAAGGAAAAAGCGGCGGCAATTCTGGCGGATTTGGTTAAAAAATATCCGACAAATTACGGCGTTCTAAGCGAGGCGGACGAATTTTACCGGCGCATCGGATTTCGGGAAAATTCCCTTCAAGTTTTGCAAAAAGGCATAAATCTCGGACGCGGTAAATATAAATACATTTTCAAACGCAAACTCGCTTCGGGCTTTGTTTCGCTTGATCGTTTTAAAGATGCAGAACAAATTTTGCTCACGCTTCACGCTGAAAATAAAGGAGATACGGAAGTTTTTGACGAATTGGCAAATATTTATGTTCACCAAAACAAACCGGAATTATTGCGAAAAATCGCCGCCGAAACGCTTTCTGAAATCAAACAAAAATCAATTGAATCGAGAGAAATGAATGACGAAATCGCCGATTGGCGCAAGCGTTTAATTAATTCATTTACGCGGCTTGCGGATTACGATTCGGCGATTGCCCAACATATCGAAATCATCAATCGTCTGCCCGATGACGAAGAAAATATCGAAAGCGCAATCAAATACGTCAGGCGTTACGGCGGCGCGGAAAAATTACTCGAATATTACCAAAAATTAGCCACTGACGCTTATAAAAATTATCGCTGGACACTTGTTTTAGCGCGGATTTACGAAGCCGACCGCGAATTTGAAAAATCCATAGAAAATTACAAGCTCGCCATTCACAATCAGCCGGAAATGGTCGAGCTTTATGTTGCGCTTGCCGGAGTTTATGAAAAAGCGAAAAATTTCGATGCCGCGATTGAAACAATTGATAAAGTTTTGGAATTGACACACGAAACACCGAATTATTTGAAACGAAAAATCGAGATTCTGGAGAATGCCGGACGTAGCAAGGAAGCCGAAATTGTGCGCGAAAAAATGACCGGAATAAAGAGAAACGAAACAAAAAATACTGCTGAAGAATTTGCTCAAGCGGCTCTCTTAAGTGAAACCGAAAAGGCAAAAGCGATTGAAACTTACCGCAGTGCTTTCAACAAATTACAGGAAAATCCGCTAGATTCAGAACTGAAATCGGCAGATATTATCGGTTACGCAAAAACGGTTCGGCTTGAAGATTCTTTGGACAAGATCGCCGGAAATCTCTGGAATTTGCGCGAAAAATTGATCTCGGAAGTTGAAAATCCAAACGCCGAAAACCTCGGCAAAGCGCGGAATCTTTTAACAACATTCGACGGCGCGTTTCCCGAAGCAATCGGCAATATCGCCGTGCAAAATGCGACCGGAAACGAACTTGCCGCGCTTTATTCGGACATCGAAAACCGCATCGAAAATCAAGCAAAAACCGACAAGTATCAAACATTTGCGCTGCTTCAAAATCTGATTTCGCGCTGCGATTTCGCCAAACTGAACGAAAAAATTCTGATTGCGCGAAAAGTTGAAGCGTTTAATTTGGGAAATTACGAAACTTATCACAGCCAACTTCGCGTCATTTTGAATCTTTATGAAGAAAACGGGGATTTTGCCCGTAGTCTGGAGATTTTAGAAACTGAATCGGCACGCGATAAAAACCGGAATTATTTTGAATATCAACAAAAAATCGCCGAAATTTCGCGGCTGCTCGGAAATGAAGAAAAGGAATTAAACGCGCTGAAAAATTATTTTGAATCGCCGAAAAAGGAAATCCCGGTTGAAGATGTTTTGATAAATCGTTATTTTGAAATGGTTTATACAAAAGGCGGAATCCACAAACTTATTGAGACGAGCACTCCACACCAGATTCAATTGATAAATTTTCTCATTGCCAAAAACGAAAAAATCGCCGTGCATCAGGCGATTGAAAACGCTTCCTTCCCGGCACTTTGGAAACAGACAAAAAACGCCGAAATTGCGCTTGCGCTTTCGGAATTTGAAGATGAAAAATCCGCGTATTTTCAATCGGCTCTGCAATTTGCGCCGATCGGCGAACTCGTCAAACAAAACACCGAAAATCAATTGAAAGGCGGCGAATGGTTTAGTCTGACATATAAATTCGGTAATTGGCTAAAACTCTCTCCTGATGAAAATCACAAAAACCAGTCGGAAAAATATCTGCCGGCGATGACGGAAAATCGCCCGAAAGATGCGGTCGAACAGTTTAATCTGGGCGTTTTTTATCTGGAAAACAAGGGTTTTGCCAAATCACTCGAACATTTGAAAATGGCGCAAGAGATGAACTATTCCGACCGAAATCTGTGGGCAAAACTCGGAATTGCGTATTTTCAAAACGGCGAACTTGATAAAGCGGACGAGATTTGGCGTAAGCTAATTGATAGTGAACAACTGACTTTGGAAGATAGCGAACTTTATCTCGCCACACTCAGAGACTACGGGCAAGCCGGGAAAGCGCGGGAAAATCTGTTTCCGCTGATCATAAAATTTATCAATGAAACCCCGGATGAAAATCCATCTGCCGCCCTTTTGATATTTTTGCGGAATGTGTCTGATTCTTTCCGTGATGAAACGGAAAAAGCGGAATTTTGGCTGAAACTTACAAATTCCACGCCGGAAAAATTGTTTATTCCGAAATATGTCGTCGAAAAATCGCTGGTGTCCGATGGTCAAATTAAACAGTTTTACCGACTTTTGATTCGGCGAAGCGATGAAATGGATTCGTGGGAAAATGATTCGGAATACGCGGAACTTTTAAAAATGAACTGGAGTTTCGCTGAGGCTGAAGCGATTTTAGATCAGGAAAACAATTTTGAAATTTCTGCAGCAAAAAGCGAAAAACTCGATTGGCAAAAACAATACTTAGATTATTTACTGAAAACAAAAGACTTTTCAGATGCGAAAAGTTTAATTTCGGAAATCGAAAAATCTTTTATAAAAACTTTTCCTCGCCCGATTTGGTTGAGATTGGCAAAATTTCAGACAGATTTGGGAAGCGGAAATTCGGCGGAAACTTTTCAAAAAATAAAATCTTTCGTCGGAATCACGGATGTTTTAGATGCTAAAAATTTGAATCCGCCGAATTTGAAGCGTTTGAATGATGTTATCGAACTTTTGAATGCTAAAAATTATCCGGCGGAAATTCTTGATCTGCGCGAAGCTTTTTATGCCCGTTCGCTCGCGCTTGAAAAATATAATTTGTCTAATTTCATAGGTTTAGCCGAAGCAGAATTTGAAAAAGGCAGACGGGAAAATGCTCTAAAATTGCTCAATTTGATGATCGAAATTTCATCAGAACAATCACGCGAAGACGCGCTCCGGCAATTACATTCTTTAAATTTAATCAAGGAATTTTCGCCGAACAAGCCCGAATTATTCGAGATTCCGGCAGAAAATAATCTCGATGAAACTGCGGCGTTGAAGCACGCGGCGGAAATTTCGGCAAAATTCGGCGAAATTGATTTTTCGGTAAATTACAGACAAAAATTGCTCACAGTTTCCCCTGAAGATTCGATCAATAAAATTGAACTGGCGCGGCTTTTCGCTCACACACAAAAAATGGAAGCAGCTTTAAATCAACTGAATTCAGTAGTTTCAAACCGAAAAGCGACGCGAAATGAGAGGTGGCAAGCATTGTTTGTGGCGAGAGAAATTTTCGGAAATGACGTGCAAATTTGGGAAAGTTTAAAAATTAATCTACAAGACGCAGAAATGACTGAAGCAATTACATCAATTTCATTTGAGAAAAATGGAAATTTTGCCGAAGCGATCAAGGTGCCGGATAACTCCGAATTCAAAAGTCTGCAAATGCTTTATTTACAGGCGATTATTGCCAAAAATCACAATCAAAGTGAAATCGCTCTGAAATCGTTTTTAGAAGTTAAAAATTCAACTATTGATGTTAGTGAAACATTCGGTTTTGCCGAAGAAAAACTCTTATTTCAAATAATCCGGATTTATTTAAACAACGGAAAACCGCTTGCCGCTTTGAAAATCGCTGAGTCTGAGTTTGAAATTTCAAATTTCAAATTTCAAATTTCAAATTCTAAATTTCAAACTTTAGCGGAAAAAAGTGCGGAAAATTCGATGAAATCACAGATAGAGGTTTTAGGAATTTTATCAAAAGCGGCAGAAGAAAGCGGCGATTTGTCGAAAGCGGTCGAGTTTGAAAAGAAAAAACTGGAGTTACATTTTGACGAAGAAAACCGTGAGATTTCGGAAAACCGGATTTTTGAAATCGAACGGAAAATTGCTGAAAAAGATAAACTGCCGAAAATCGCTTATCGGATTTCTTAGAATTTTTTTAACGCAAAGACGCGAAGGCGCGGAGGCGCAAAGTTTATGGTGTTCAAATTTTTAAAGTTCAGATATTTTCTTCTGGTATTGCTTTTAGTGTCCGCGGTGATTGCGTATGCGAAAATCAATTCGGCAAATGAAGCGTTTTCGCAGGCGAAGGATTTTCCCGAAGGTGCTTTGCTTTATGCGCAATTTCAGGATTTGCCCGCGCTTTATAAAATTTGGGATGAATCCGAATTAAAGCAAAAATATCTGGAAAGCGTGAATTTCCGGGAATTTGAAAACGAACATCTGGCGATGAAACTCGTCAGCCGTTTGAGTGAATTTGAAGAGGCAAGCAATTTTCCGCTCGATATTTCAGCGGTTTTGAGTTCGAGCGAAACGAAGGCGGCGATTGCCGTTTATGACATCGGGCGTTTGGAATTCGTTTTTGTCGCGCCGCTGAGCGAAGACAAAATTCTGGCTTCGCAGTTTTTCTTGAATAAATCCACGTTTGAAGAAAACACTCTCGAAGACAAAACAATTGTTTATGGCAAAAATGTCGCTTCGGATCGCGGCAGACAACGTCAAAAGCTGCTTTTTGCTTTTGTGAAAGGTCGTTTTGTATTGGCGACCGATGAAGTCAAATTCTTTAAAACTCTGGCAATTATCAATGGAAAATCGAAGGAAAATAATCTCTTCGACGCTCCTGAATTTAGGAATTTAAGCAAAAAAACCGAACCGCATCAGGCGACGATCTGGGTTGATCAGCGCAAGTTGAACGACGATTGGTATTTTAAGAATTACTGGGCGTTTAAGAATCTTGAAAATCTGAAAAAAATCCGCGCCGGAATTTTTGATTTTGAGATGCAGGAAAACAAATTGATCGAAAGGCGGAAATTTCTTTTAAATGGCAAAGCAAATGAAAAAACTAAAATTTCAGCCAATGAAATCAACGATTTACAGAATTTTATTCCTAAAGACGTGCCGCATTTTAGTTTTCAGGCAATTGATAAGTCTTCCGATTTTGCCGCCAAGGAAATCCGAAAAACTTTGCTTGACGGATTTTCCGCTTTTGAACGCAAAAGTGAAAAAGCTAAATCTTCCGGGCATTTTTATTCCGAAATTTATTACCGGCATTCAAGCAATTTTGAATCTGAAATTAATGAAATTGACGAAGATTTTGAGATAAATGAAGGTAGTCTGCGCGATGAAAATGCGTTGATTATTGAAATAAATTCACTAATCAACGCGGCAAATCCGCAGACTTCGGCAAATCTGATAAGTCCGCACAGTTTGCCGATGCCGCTTTTTTTTGAAAACCGCCGCGGATTTGTTTTGACATTGCAAAACCCGCAAAATCTCAATCGTGAAAAACTGGAAAACGCGCTTTCCCTTCTGGCATTAAATCAATTGACCGTTTCACGAAACAAAACCGATCTAAGCTGGAAAACGATTGAAGAAAACAGCAAATCCCGGCGCGAATTGGAATTACCTTTTCTCGGCTGGAAAATGGTTTATTCAATACAAAATAATACAGTTATCTTTGCAAACAATGTAGATTTCCTAAAACAAATGCTTGAAAATAATCCGGCGGAAATGTCGGAAGCCAATGGCAAATTCGATGAATTTACGACGCTTCGTTTTAATCTTCACGATCAGGTGTTTGATTCGGTTATCAGCAAAATCCGCGAAGAAGAAGCGAAAAATTCGGAAAACGAATCGGTTGATTTTTTTACTGATAATGTCGGAAGTTTGTTCGGGGTTTTATCAAATATAAATCGCGTCGAAATTCGAAAAGGTTCAATGGAAAATTACATGACCGTGGAACTCGAATTTTTTCTGAATTAACTCCAGTCTTGATTAGAAATAAAGGTAGGAATTAACCACAGATCCACCCGGATAAATACTGATAAAAGGCAGGGTAAACCCAACACAATTTCATAGATCAATCGGTTTGATGTTTTTTAACATTTCTGATCTGTCTTTATCTTCTTAGATCTGTGTGAATCTGTGGTAAAAAAATTACTCGGTTTCTAATCAAGACTCAGGTTGAATTAGAAATTTTACTGATTAACAAAACGATTCAGATTAACTATTCCGAGCGCGAGTTCGACGCGGGTTACGGCGCGGTTCGGATTGAATTGATCGCCGTCAATCGTCATAAATCCTTTCTGCAGAGCAATTGCGACATAGCCTCGATATGTTGCCGGAATCGAATTTCCGTCAATTACGCTCGCCGGTAAATTTGCGATTGCGGCTTGATCTTCCAAACCTGCGGCTTTGACCAGCGCAACCGCCGTAACGAGTTTATTTGCCGTTTCAAACGGACGAAAATCGCTTCCGCTTTCCGCATCGAAAAATAAAGTTTCCGATTGAACGCTTTCGACCGAAATCCGCGTTGTTAAATCTCTAACATCATTAAACAAAGGATTTGCAGCAACATATTGCAAAACGCGACCGCTTCTGAGCAATGAATCGGCTAATTCGGCGCGGGTTACGGCAAAATACGGATTAAATTTCGAACCTTGCGGCAAAATCAGAGATTTTCGCAACGCTTCTTTAACAAACGGCTGAAACTGCGGCGAAACGGTTTGTAAATCGGAAATACCGGAATAATCAACCTGCGTAATTTCAACCGCACCGAAATATTTTTGCGCCGTTCCTAACGCAAGCGAATGCCCGACAACCGCTCTGTAATTTTGCGGCGAAGGATTATTCAGCACGACTTTTTCGCGTCTTCCGGTCAAACCGGGCAAGTTCAAATAATTTGAAATTCCGACCTGATTATTCTGCGAATCGTTTATTTTCAAACTCAGATCATTCGCGCTCAATCCCCACGAAATTTGAATTCCGGCTTGAATCGTGTCCGAAGGGATTGAAAATCCGGTCGTGCGCGTTCCTAGAATTCCCAGGTCTTCTTCAAACCCTTTTGAAACGGAATTTTTAAAATTGATTTTTCGATTTTTTAAAATAGAACGGAAAAGCCCCATTTTTCGATGCGGAAACGCCGATTCTAAAACAGCCGCGTGCGTATTTAAAATTCCCGCACCGACTTCGTGCTGAAAATAGTCAGGCAAAGGAGTCGCCGTGCGCTGCAGAATTTCTTTTATTTCCGCCGGAGTCAGATTCGGATTTGCTTCGAGCATCAAAGCAATCGCCCCGGCAACCTGCGGCGCGGAAAATGATGTCCCGCTGGCGGTCGTGTAAAAAGGCAATTCGCCCGGTGTAAGTCTTTGCAAATCCGCGCCTGTCGCCACGCCGAGAATTCCGGTTTGCGAAACCGCGCTTCGCAGACTGACAACATTAACGCCCGTTGCCACGACGGTCGGTTTTTGATTCCGATCACCGAAAACGCCGCGTGATGAAAAACTTGCCAGCCTGCCTTTTTCATCGGTTGCGCCGACGGAAATTACCCACGGTGCAAGGGCATACGGATTCAAAGTTCCGTTTCCCGAGCCGGAATTCCCTGCCGAAAACACGATATTTACGCCGCGCGTCGTCAGCATTTTCGTGGCGATATTTACCGGATCGTTATAATCGAAAACCGTATTTGCCGAAAAACTGCAATTGACGACGCGGACATTATAATTTGCGCCGCGTTCCAGAATGTAATCGAAACCCGAAAGAATATGCGTTAGATTCAAATCGCCCGCGCTTAAACCGAGAATTTTCGCGCCCGGGGCAAATCCGCCGTATTTTCCGCCCGAAGAAATTCCGCCGCCGGCGATCAAGCCCGCGACAAATGTTCCGTGTCCGTTGAGCAGATCGGTATTCGCCACATTTTCAGCCGGATTCGGATAAGTGAAACCGAGCGGCAACCCTTGAATATCGGAAAGCCTGACGTTTTGAATGACTCGTCCGGCAAGATCGTTATGCAATGAATTTACGCCCGTATCTAAAACCGCGACCGTCACGTTTTTGCCGGAAACCGGCATTCCGCCATTATTGTTTTGTAAATCTCTGTCCGGCGCAACCTTGTGAATTCCCGTGTTTTTGAAAAAAGGATCGGAATTCAGATCTAAAGTGCGATTGCCGTAAATCGAACGGACATTCGGCAGCTGCGAAACCGCGATAATTTGTTGGCGGGTTGCCGTTACCATAATCATCGGCAAGACTTTGAAGCGCGTTCCGCCGAAAATTCCGATCTGCCGCAGAGCATTTAAATCATTTTCATCCGGCAAATTATGAAAAACTATGACAGCATTAACACCGCTGTCGTCGGTTATTCGGTTGAGCAAAATGGCGAGTTCGGGATCTATTGAATTAATTCCCTGAAATTGATTCGGCGGTTCGTTATCCGCGCCTGTCAGAGTTACACCTTCCGCACCTGTAATTGTAATTCCGTCTGCGCCCGTTAGAGCGATGTCGTCTGCACCGGTCAGGGTAACGCCTTGCGGCTGAGTAAGATAAAAGACAACTCCGTTTGTCCCCAATCCGACGATTAAATCCGCGCCGGTTAAGGTTACGCCGTCCACGCCCGTCAGAGTTACGCCGTCCGCGCCCGTTAAACTTACGCCGTCCGCGCCCGTTAAAGTTACGCCGTCTGCGCCCGTTAAAGTTACACCGTCTGCGCCCGTTAAAGTTACGCCGTTCGGTTCGATAATTTTAATTGAATCCGCTTGATAAATTGTTCCGTCCGCGCCGGTTAGAGTTACGCCGTCCGCACCGGTTAAAGTTACGCCGTCTGCATTTGTTATATTTATGGAATCCGCGCCGGTTAAGGTTACGCCGTTTTGTCCGGTATAAGTTACGCCGTCCATTCCCGTTAAGGTTACGCCGTCCATTCCCGTCAAGGTTACGCCGTCCATTCCCGTCAAGGTTACGCCGTTTGATTTATATGCCAGAAAACTATCCGCACCGGTTAAACTTACGCCGTCCATTCCCGTCAAGGTTACGCCGTCGGCGCCCGTTAAACTTACGCCATTCGATCTGGTAAATAAAATTCCTGCTTGCGCCGCGTTAAAGGCGAATATAATAAGCAAAACCGAACAGATAATTTTTTTCAAAAACATATAGGATTGACCTAAAAGTTAAAATAAAAGTTCAAAAAAACGCCGGATTTTAAAGTTGATTAGAAAGTGTAATAAAATAAAACACTTGCATTAAATTAATTCAATTATAGAGTAGGGTTTATGAATGAATTTTTACCACAAACCCTGCCCTCGAATCAATACGAAAATTTTATTCGCAATCATCGTGCCTAATTTTCGACCGATTTATTTAATTTAATCCGAAAATTTGCGCCTTTTTCAATTTTCAGGTTTTTGTCTGCCGATGAAAGCGTCGTCGAAGAGTTTGCCGAACCGCTTGCAGTTTGGCTGATTTGCAAACCTTTGATGCGGCTTCCGACCGTATTTGTTACGCCGCCGACTGTTTGACCTGCCGTATTCGTTACGCCGCCGACCGTTTGCGCGGTCGAATTAAGAACGCCGCCGACCGTTTCCGTCGCACCGCCGAGCAATCCGCCGCCGCCGGAATTTCCGCTCGACACGCTTCCCGATGTATTCGTATTTGCCGAAGTATTCGATTCAAAAATGTCGCCGGCTGCCGTATTGTTGCTGATGTTCGTGATCGAAACAATTGACGCATTGATCGGCGCGGATAAATTTTTTCCTTCGATTGTGTCAAAGACCACACCGATTTTAGAAATTGCCGAATCTTTTGTTTTTTGCTGAATTTCCGTAACCCGTCCGATTAATTTTGTGCCTTTCGGAACAATAACTTCACCGTTTTCCCTGATTGTTTTGGTCGTCTTCAGCACGATTTGATCGCCGACTTTGGATTTTTTGACATCTAAAGTTCCTTGCAGTTGGGCATCGAAATTTGTGCCGGATTTAAGTAATGTATCTTCCGTTGCACCTGAATTTTTACTTTCTGCCGGACTGTCGTTTTCAACTACTTCCCGCTTTGTTTTGTTCTGCTGGGCAAAACAAACCGCGCTGATTAATAAAATAAAAGTTACGCCGAATATAATTTTTCTCATTATTTTTTACCTCTCAAAAATTTAGAACTTCAAATTTTTCGGGGAAAGCTCACTTGTTGAATTTTTCAACTGTGTCAATCCTATTTAAAGGAGGTTGAGAAAAACTTGAGAATCGAACAACTTTTCGGCAAAAAATGCGTTAAAAATTTCGCACTCTCAAGTTTTTCTCAAGTTTTCCGAATTATGATGAAAATCGTTATGATGTTGAACTATTCTTTCCAAGAAAATATAGACAGCAGCGAAACATTACTGCTTTTTGATGCTGTTTCCTCAAAGGAAAAGTCGCCGAATTTGCGCTGTAAATTCCGCGACTTTAGGATAATTTCGGAAAAAATCCGCATTCCGCAACCGGGCAATAGTTTCGAGCGTCCGCGTCTAAACGAACTTCTCGGCAAACAAATCGAACAATTCGGAGCATCCTTGATTTTAGGACGCGCCGGCACCGGAAAAACCACGGTTGCCGTAAATTTTGCCAGAGATTATGAGCGTGTTGCCTGGTTTCGCGTCGAATCCGCCGAGTCGGATTGGGAAACTTTTTCGCAGTATTTTGTTTCCGGTTTTCGAATCTCACTCCCGGAAGCGGATTTCAGTTTTGCGCCTGTTTTACCGAATCAAACAACGGAAACCAGGGTTTTAAATTTTTTGGAACAGCTTTTTTCCGTTCTCGAAAAAGTGTCAAAGGAACAACGGATTTTAATCGTTTTGGACGATCTGCACAGCGTTTTTGATGCCGAATGGTTTGAAACATTCTTTAAAGGTTTGTTTTCTTATGAAATTCCGAATATTCAAATTCTGCTGCTTTCAAGGAGCAAACCGCCGTTTCCGCTCTGGCGACTTCGTTCAAAACAGAAACTGGGCGTTTTGGAAGAAAATCTGTTGCTTTTTACCATCAATGAATTGGAAGAATTTCTAAAATCGAAAGAAATTTCAAAGGAAAAAATCAGACGGATTCATAAAAGTTCATTCGGAAGAGTTTCTAAAATTTTAGATCTGCAAGATTTTCAAAGTTTTCGCTAATTAGTTCTCCTGACAGAAATATGCCTCCTAGCTGAGGGTTTGCCCGGTATTTTTATATCGGGCTTTTTTTTGACCCGAACCTGATCGAAAAACTTTTCCGGTTATGCCATAATGTTTTAAAATTCGAAAACCTAACAGAAACGGCGAGAGATAAATGCCCAAACCCAATTTTTTTCTGCGGACAAAATTGCTGCAACCGCGAGCGGTTGTCGAACTGCTTTCCCGACCGCGTCTGACGGAAAAACTCGTCGGCGAAGACACCGAAACTTTTATCAAATGCGCCAACACGCGCGGGCTTTGCTTGATCGCGCAAGGCGCGTGGACAAATGCCGAACAACAATTCCGTTTTGCGCTCGAACTGGCGGAAAAAAATTCCAATGAACAATTTGTCAGAATTATCACGCATAATCTCGCACTTCCGCCGGGTTTTCGCGGCGATTTCGGCGAAGCTCTGCGCTGGTTGAAACGTATTTTCCGCGACGGAAAAACCGATAAACAACTGCCGCAGGAATCAATCGGTCATTTAAATGTTTCGCGTCTGCATCTTCTGCGCGGCGAATTTGAAGATACCGAAAAGCATCTCGAACGCGCACTCGAACTTTGTCAGCTTTACAATTTAAAGGCGTTGCGCGGCGAAATTTTTGAAACTTACGGCAATTTTTACCGCGAAACGGGCGACGCGGCACACGCTTCGGAGTTTTACGAACGGGCAAACAAAGCCTACGAAGATGCCGGAATAAATATCGCTTCGCGCGATCTGGACGAAGAACGCGCCAAGTTTTATTTTCAAAGCGGCGATCTGGTCAAAGCCCGCGGTTTATTTGAAAATCTGATCGAAACGCGCCGGAAAACAAATTACGAGATCGGAATGCGAAGAGCGAAGTTTTTTCTGCTGGAAATTCGTTTTTTGCAGAACGACGCGGAAAATTTAATTAAAGAAACCGAAGAGCTTTTGAAGTTTTTTCACGAGCAAACGCTCTATCACGATGAAGCGATGACTTCGCTGCTGTTGGCAAATATTTATTTTCTCGGAAAAAACCGCAAGCAAATGATGCCGCATCTGCAAAGAGCTTTGGATTTAACGGCGCGGTTCGATTATGAATACTGGCTCAGACACGAGATTCAAAAATATCCCGAACTATTTAAGGACGAAGACATCATCGAAAAACTTCCGCTCGATCTGCGCGACAATCTCGCGGCGGCAACACCGCAGATAAAAACTCAACCCATTCAGATTTTCGAACGGGCTGAAAAAATCACCGACCTGACGATCAAAGTTCTCGGACACGTGGATATTTACCGCGACCGATCGAAACCTTTTGCCGCCGACGCGTGGACGACGCGTCGCGCCCGCGATATTTTCTGCCATATTGCGACGAGTCCGCACCGCCGCGTTTCCAAAGACGTTTTGATTGACGAATTTTGGAAGAACGAAGATTTATCGGCAATCGAAAAGAATTTTCACCCGACGATCTCGCACATTCGCAAAGCCTTAAACAGCCGCCAGACATTCAAACAAAATTTTATAGTCTTCCGCGACGGCGCGTATCAATTAAATTCCGAACTGTCCTATTCGATTGATACGGAAGAGTTTGAAGGGTTTATAGCGGAAGCCGAAAAAGCGAAAAAGGAAAACGACACGGAAAAATTTCTGGAAAATCTCGAATCGGCGCACGAACTCTATCGCGGCGAATTTATGAGCGGCATTTATGAAGATTGGGCGGAAGAAAAGCGTAATTATTTCGCCGAACAGCATTTAAGGGTTTTAAACGCACTGGCAAAATTTTCATTTAAGGAAAAAAGTTGGTCAAAGGCTCTGAAATTTGCCACCGAAATTTTAACCGCAGACCCGTTTCGCGAAGATATGCAAAGGCTTTTGATGAAAACGCTCGCCGCACAGGGCAACCGCGCCGCCGTCAAAGAGCATTTCGAAAATTTGCAGGAACTTCTTAAAAAAGAACTCGGCGTTGCACCCGCGCCCGAAACGCGCAAGGTTTTTCAAGAATTACTCAAGTGAGCGCCGATAAAATGTTTTCATCAAAACATTTTCGTGAGGCGTGAAGAATGGAAAATCCTACAAACCAAATAATTTTTTCAAATCGTTTATTTTATCTGAATCGCATTTTAATCTTTTTATTGCTTTATTTAGCATTCGGCGTTCTATTTTCAAATGCGGCTGTTACGGTTGATAATTCGAGCAGTTACGGTGAATTTTTAATTTCAGGAGTTTCGAGTTTAACTTTTTCGCATACGGTCGGAAATGGAACTTCAAGGGCTTTATATGTCGGAGTTTCTACTGCAAACCCGACATTAGGAACTTTTCCGGGAAATCGTGTATCGAGCTTAACTTATAACGGTCAAGCACTAATCAGAATCGGTTCGCAAATTTCGCCGAATCTGAATAACGGAGTTGAAATTTTCAGATTTATTAATCCGCCAAGCGGAACGAGTAATGTTGTTATTAATATTGCCGCAACCAGCGCAACATATGCTTTTGCCTCGGCAGTTTCATTTTACGGCGTGGATCAAACATCACTTGAAGGAAATTTCGTTTCCGCTTCGGGAACAAGCGATAATCCGGGCGTAGCAGTTACCGGCAGCGCAGTCGGCGATTTAATTTTTGACGCGGTTTCTTCGACATTTGGCGCGGGTTTCTTTGTGCAAGGAACAAATCAAATCGTCTGCACTGATGAAATTAACAAAAACACCTGACGGCGCGGCAGAAGATTTTTCAGTTTTGCGGCAGATGTCGGCGCGTCGAGCCTTAAAAACGAAAACGGTTCGTCGGTTTTGATGAATTGGACATTGCAAAATTCCGCAGATTCGGCAATCGGCGCGTTTGCAGTTAAAGCAGTTCCGGCTTCAGCGGCTTCGGGCGTTATTCAAGGCGGAGTTTTTTCCGGCGACGGCAGAAATGTTCCAAAAGCGTTTGTCACACTTTCCGGCAATGGCGCAACATTTACGGCGATGACCAATCCGTTCGGCTATTTCCGGTTTAATGAAGTTCCCTTCGGCGAAACATATATTGTTCAGGTTCGCAGTAAACAGTATGTTTTCGCACCGCAAATTATTACGTTTAATGAAGATATAAATGATTTGAATTTCACCGCCACCGGCAAATAAAACGGAATGGAGCGCGGGTCGGCTCGATTGCACCGTCACGAGAGTGACGGAACGGCGTTTGATTACAATTTAGTTTATTGCAAGTAAAGGCTTTTTCGCGCTTTCGCGCTCATGCAAGCGAGGACGCTTGCGCTCCAGTCAGTACCGGTCAGTTCCAGTCTTCTAACAAATCTTTGACAATTTTCATATACGGGTACATCACCGTATCTTCCTCGATAAACGGAACTTGCCGGCGAATCAGATCATAAACAGGCTGAGTTTTTCTGCCGAGTTTCTTGTCCGCACCGATTTCCTTTTTGCGAAAATCAACAGCTTGCGCGGCGGAAAAGAGTTCGAGCGCGAGAATCTGCTGGAGATTTTCGGAAATTTGCCGGAGTTTGAGCGCGGAAGTTACGCCCATCGAAACGTGATCTTCGACATTTGCCGACGACGGAATCGTATCCACACTTGCCGGATGCGCCAGAACTTTATTTTCCGTGCAAAGCGCGGCGGCGGTGTATTGAACGATCATAAAACCAGAATTCAAACCGCCGTTTTCGGTCAAAAATGCGGGCAGAACGTGCGCGTTAGAACTTTCATCCGTTAAGCGCATAATGCGTCTTTCGGAGATATTGCCGAGTTCCGAAAGCGCGATTGCCAGATAATCCATCGAAAGCGCGAGCGGTTCGCCGTGAAAATTCCCGCCGCTGATTACTTCGATTTTTTCGCAGTTTTCATCACAAAAGATTAAAGGATTATCCGTAACTGCATTAAGTTCAATATTGACGACCCATTCGGCGTAAGCGATCGCGTCGCGGCACGCGCCATGAACTTGCGGCATACAGCGCAAGGTGTAAGCGTCCTGCACATTTGCCGGATCGAATTCGCGGACAAATTCGCTTCCTTCGAGAATTTCGCGCAAATTCGCGGCACATTGCATCTGGCGCGGATGCGGACGAAGCGCGTGAATTCGTTCATCAAACGCGAGCGTCGTGCCGTTTAACGCTTCCAAACTCAAACAGCCCGAAATATCGGCGATTTCGGCTAAATTTTTCGCCCGATGCGTTTCCAATAATGCGATTGCCGTCATCACGGTCGTGCCGTTTGTCAGCGCAAGTCCTTCTTTTGCGGCGAGTTTTATCGGCGATAATTTGAGTTTTTCTAAAATTTCCTTCGTCTCGAAAACTTTGCCTTCAAATTCGGCTTCGCCCAAACCGATCAGCGGCAGAGCCATATGGGCGAGCGGCGCGAGATCGCCGCTGGCGCCGAGACTTCCCTTTTCGGGAATGACGGGATGAATTCCGCGATTTAAGAATTCAATAAGGCGTTCGAGAGTTTCGAGCCGAATGCCGGAAAACCCGCGTGCCAGAGTGTTGGAACGAATCAGCATAATCGCCCGTGTGGTCGGCGCGTCAAACGGTTTTCCGACTCCGACGGCGTGGCTCATAACGATATTTTTTTGCAGTTTTTCGACTTCTTCCAAAGAAATGATCTTATCTTTAAACGCGCCGAATCCGGTCGTAATTCCGTAAGCAATCTCGCCGCGGTCAAGCAAACTCTGCACCGCGTTCGCCGCCCGTTTAACATTTTCCTTTGCTTCGTCCGACAAAAAAACTCGCGGCTGGTTCGGTTTTCCGAATGCAACCGCGATAACTTGTTCAAACGTCAGGTTTTGTCCGTTTAATATAATTTCATTCATTTTCAAAATTGATGTCCTGATAAATTTCATCTACGAAAAGATCAAAATCGAGGCTCGTAATATGGAGCGATTCACCTGCAAAATAATCACTTTGCATCCAGAATCTTTCGTTATGCTTTAAATAGTGCGTAATGATTTTTTCGTCCTGCGAAATGAGCAGATATTCCCGAAATGTTTCGATTGATTTATAAAGCCGAAACTTTTCTCCCTGATCGTAGCTCGCCGTAGATTCGGATAAAACTTCAATAATTAAAACCGGATTAACCAAACATTGCAAACCGCCGATTTTTTCAAAAACCGCCTCACCGCAAACAACCGACAAATCAGGATAGCGATATGTCGGCAAAGCCGGAACTTTTAGCCGAAGATTTGCGGGAAAAGCTCGACATCCTTTATTTTTCGATGCCGGACTGATTATTTCAGCCAGATTAATTTCAATTGTAGCGTGATTCGGCGAAACTCCACTCAGTTCAAATATTTCTCCGTTGTAATACTCAAAATTCCCCTCGGCGTTTTTATCGAGTTCAAAATATTCTTCGAGCGTATATTTTTTCTTCGGAACAGCAGTCATTATCTTTCACCTCAAATCAACTTCTGGCGACGATTTTATCATACTTTTCGATGATTTTTTCGTTCATTTTTTTTCATTTACTCCAAAATTCCTTCCAGCTCAAATCGGTTTTGTGCTGATATTCGCGCCAACTTGCGATTTTATTATTTTCGATTTTTATCCAAACCGTGCCGTGAAAGGAATTTGTCCCGATATATGTGTATTCGCCGACTCCGATCTGATTTTTATCGTCAAAAATCGAATTGTAAAACACGCAGAATTGAGCGTTTCCGTCATCGTTTTCAAAAAATTCCAAAAGGTCTTGTTTGTTTGAAAACCGGTAATTCAAACCGTCCGAATAAAACAGATCATCGTTAAAAAAGCTGATTACTTTTTTATAATCACGATTTTTCCAAGCCTCCGCCATCGCATTGAGCATCTGATGAAAATCAACATTTTTCATAGACAATTTTCCCTTTTTTTAAAACTTTTTCGATGCAGTTTCCGCCGAATTCGTAAGCGGTTTTGCGGTAATCCGTTGCGTCTAAAACGAGCAGATCCGCCTGTTTTCCCACTTCAATCGAACCGATTTTTTCGCCTAAACCGACGGCAAACGCGGCATTTATGGTCGCGCCGTTAAACGCCTCCGACGGCAGAAGTTTTTGATAGCGGCAGGCGATTGCCATCGCATTCGGCAAGGACGGACACGGCGCACTGCCGGGATTGAAATCGGTCGAAACGGCAATCGCGCAGCCCGCGTCAATCATTTTTCGCGCATCGGCAAATTCGGTCGAGCCGAAATTAAAATTCACCGTCGGCGTTATGACTCCGATCGTTTCCGAAGCGGCAAGAAGCGCGATTTCTTCGTCGGAAATCACGTCCAAATGGTCAATC
>JBBRVS010000055.1:0-27058 GCA_038246645.1 Pyrinomonadales bacterium | reverse complement strand
GCTTTCGCCGTAAACGCTTGAAGACGAGCCGAAAACAAATTGTTTCACGCCGAATTCTCTGGTCAGTTCAAGCAAATTCACAGTTCCGCTGATGTTGACCTGCGCGTACAGTCTCGGATTCAAAAGCGAAGGACGAACGCCAGCCCAAGCCGCGAGATGAACGATCACGTCAAATTTATTTTCAGAAAATACTTCCGCCAAACTTTCTTCATCGCAAATGTCGGTTTTATACAGCCGGAAATTCGGATTATCGAGAAATGCACGAATATTTTCCCTTTTGATTTCGGGTGAATAAAAGTCGTTGAAATTATCAACAACCGCAACCTGCCAAACGCCTTCGTCAAGCAAATATCTGACCAGATGCGAGCCGATAAAACCCGCGCCGCCTGTAACTAAAATATTTTTTTTCACCATTATTTATATTAATCAAAAGTTCGGAGTCCCGCCTTTAGGCGGCAATTGTGTAATCATCGAAAATTGCCGCCTAAAGGCGGGACTCAAAACTCTTAATTCAAAAACTTTTGCCGTGTGTGAAAGCGATGAACGAGTTCTTCCAAAAAACCTTCGTAAGTAAAATTTTCCAGATTATATGCCGGTTTGAGTTTATACATAATCGGCAGAGCGACGCGCCAAGCCATCCAAAGCCTTTGTTTTTCGGTCAAATCCCAACGCCTTCGCAGAAAACTTTCGACGACTTCGATCTCGCTTTCGGTAACTTGCGTAATATTGGCTCCAAATTCGATTTTCTTCTGCACACGCCGGAAAGCCGAGTCGCTGACCGGATTCGAGAAAGTTTCCTGAAAGGTCGGTGCTTCGTCGGTTCGTTCGCGGATAACGACCGTTCCGGCAAAAATATCGCCGATGCGCTGATCGCGCCCGCTCATAAAAATCACGATCAAACCGATTGAATAAACCGGCACAGCGACACCCGGCAGCGCGTCGAAAAGCCGCAAAAGATTTCTTGCCAGAGCTTCCCAAAAGGTTACGGGTCTGCCGTCTTCGCGCAAAACGCGCAGTTTCAAAAGACGTTTCCCCGGCGTTTGCCCGTTCCAGAGCCACTCAAATAAGACGAAATAGCCGGTGAAAATCAGGAAAATCAAAATAATCAAAATCGCAATCGTCCATTTCGACAAATCATCGAAAACACTAAGCCCGACAACGGCAGAAATTCCGTCGGTTGCGCTAAGAAAGATGATGGCGACAACCAGCATTATCAAATATTGAAAAAAATGATCAATCGCCACCGCCAGAAAACGATTGCCGATGGAAGCGAGCGCAAATTCCAGCGGAACTCTTTCGGGCGTTTCGATAATTAAGGTTTCTTCGGTTTCGATTATTGCTTGAGACATTTATTTTATTATAACCCAAGTTGCCGATTATAAAACCTTTAATATTTAACCGCGAAAAACGCGAAAAACGCTAAAATTAATGTAAAACCAATCAATAATTCTTCTTTTTTTTCGCGTTTTTCGCGTTTTTCGCGGTTAATATCTTCAATAATCTTCTTGACCGGCAATTCGGGTTATTATAGTGAATTTTACTTTCGGCGCGAAATTTTCTGTTTCAGTTTAGCAATTTTTTCGCGCAAGCGGTGAAACGATAATTTTTTATAGCGATTATATCTCAAAGCCGTTCCGATAACTTCTCTCGCTTCTTCATTTTCCGCTTCGTCGGCAATCGGTCTGGCTTGCTCGGCGGGCGCGTCTTTTTCCATACGGAGTTCGATAAAAACCGGGAAATGATCCGAGCCGCAGGCATCGTTGACGCGTTCGAGTTTAACAAGCCGAAAATGATGCGAATGAAAAACGTGATCGAGCGGTACGCGCAGAAACGGATAATGCGCGTGAAAAGTGTTGTAAAACCCGCGCCCGACGCGAGGATCGAGCAGACCGCTGACGCGTTTAAAAAGTTTCGTCGTGCGCGACCACGCGACATCATTTAAATCGCCGGCGACGATGCCCGGCAGATTCGATTCGCGGATCGCTTTGCCGACCAACAGAATCTCGCCGTCGCGTTCGGTCGAGCGCATATTTTCGCCGGGCATCGGCGGTCGCGGATGAACGCCGTGCAGCGCAATATCTCTGCCATCAGGCATTTGAATCTGCGTGTGAATCGAAGGAATATCGTCCTGAATCAAAAATTGCAGTTCCGTGTCGTGCAGCGGCAGACGCGAATAAAGCATCATTCCGTAACGATTATTGAGCGGACAAAAAACCGTGTGCGGATATTTTTCTTCAAGCGGCGCAAGATTTTTTGCCCAGTTTTCATCCGGTTCGGCAAGCAGAACGATGTCCGCATCATAGCTTTCGATCATCTGCAAAGCGTCTGCGTAATTGTCATTTTCCATCAGAACATTGAAGATCAACAGACTGATACTCGAATCTGACTCGCTGCCTTTTCGGGCGGATTGAACTTCCTTGCGATGAAAAAAAGTGAACGGATAAATCGCCGCAATTTGATAAAAAACACAAATTATCAAGAAAAGTGCAAAAATATCATCGAAAATATTTCGGTAATCAAAGTCGAAGAAGAGCACAGCGAGCGTGATCAAAAGACAGATCAAAACCTGAATGCGCGGAAAATCGCCCAGCCTGATAAACCAATTCGCGCTGCGGAAAAACGGTTTAACGGTTAAGACGATGCCCAAAACTCCGAAGATGATTGAAGCCCATTTCATTTAATTTTTTGCCGTATCAAACAATATAAAATGCCGGCAATATGAAGCAACTATTCTTTTCCCGGTAAATCGAATCGTCTTCATTTTGAGGTTTGGTGAGTTTATTTTTCGGCATAAATTAATTTCCTTTAACTTTCAAAAACTTCCGCTTGCCGACTTGCAGTAAAATCTCGTCCTTCAAATCAACTTCTGCATTCGTATTTGAAACTTTTTCGTTATTTAATTTCACGCCGCCTTGTTCGATCAAGCGTTTTGCCTCTTTTTTTGACGGTGCAAGATTTGTGCTGACAAGCAATTCGGCGAGATTGTAAATGCCTGAGGAAACTTGAGTTTCCTCGATTTCGTCGGGAATTTCTTTTTTGACGAACCGCGCCACAAAATCTTCTTCCGCCGCTTTTGCATCTTCAGCAGAATGAAAATCTTCGATGATTGATTTTGCCAGTTTTACTTTTAGATTGCGCGGATTTTCGCCGCCGGATTTCATTGCTTCGATTTCTGCCGCGCTCAAGTCGGTCAAAAGTTCGTAATATTTCCACATCAATTCATCGGAAATTGACATTATTTTACCGAACATCTCATTCGGTTCTTCATCAATTCCGATATAATTTCCCAGAGATTTCGACATTTTATCAACGCCGTCCGTGCCTTCGAGCAGCGGCGTGGTGATGATAACCTGCGGTTCTTGATCGTATTCTCTTTGGATCGAACGCCCGACGAGTAAATTAAATGTCTGGTCAGTTCCGCCGAGTTCGACATCCGAGCGAAGCGCGACCGAATCATAACCCTGCACGAGCGGGTATAAAAGTTCGTGCATCGAGATCGGTTTTTCCTCGCGCATCCGTTTTTGAAAATCATCGCGTTCAAGGATTTGCGCGACCGTAATATGCGAGCAAAGTTTGACAAAATCCGCCGCATTAAATTTGTCCATCCATTCGGAATTAAAGCGAATTTCGGTCTTTTCGGGGTCGAGAAGTTTGAAGATCTGCGTCTTATAAGTTTCGGCGTTTTTATCAATTTCCTCACGCGAAAGAGGCGGACGAGTCGCCGATTTCCCGCTCGGATCGCCGATCATTCCGGTAAATGAACCGATCAGGAAAATCACCGTATGTCCGAGTTCCTGAAATGCTTTAAGTTTGCGAATCACGACCGTATGCCCGAGATGAATATCCGGCGCGGTCGGATCGGCACCGAGTTTGATGCGAAGAGGTTTGCCTGTTTTCGCGCTGCGTTCGAGCTTTTTCCGCAAATCTTCTTCACGGATAAAATCAACCGTGCCTTTTTTTAAGAAAGCTATTTGTTCGTCAATTGTCATAATTTCAATAATTTATTGTCTTAGAATTTAAATAGTGAAACGTAAAATTTATTTTAACGCAAGTTAAAACAATAAAAATATTTGTTGGCAAATAAACCCAACAAATGCTTTAATTGGTTTTATGAAAATTACAATTCTTTTATTTAGCTTACTCATATTTTTTTCTGTTCAGGTATTTTCACAGCAAGAAACAGACCTTGAACTTAGAGGATTAAAAAGTTCAGTTAAACAAATAGAAGATTTTGGATCTTATTTTGAGGGAGATAAGGATAATAAAACTTTAGATGAGCAGGAAATATACGGAATAACCAATTTTAATCGCGCAGGAAATATAACTGACATTATTTCTCTCTCCGGCGATTATAAAAAACTAATATATTTTTATGACAATAATGACAAGAAAACTTTTATTGAAGAGTATATTTCAAGTAAAAAGATACCCGGTCGAAATTTAGTAGTCGTTACCGAAAAAAGTTGGAGTTATAGTCCTGAAATTTCACAATTAAAGGAAACACTTTCATCCAGAACTTATTACAAAAATAACGAAAACAATGAAGAAATTGAAGAAACAATAAAGCTTCCAAAAGGAAATGTAATCGAGAAAAAAGTTTTTGTTTACAATAAAGATGGGAAAATAATTAAATTTACTATCTATAATTCGGATAATTCTCCTATAAATGAAACGATTATCAATTATAAAAATAATGGTCGGATAAGTGAAAGTATCAGAAGTGAAAATGGCATTGAAAATGCTAGATCAATTTCTTATTACGATAGTGAAGGGCGAAAAATAAAAAACGAAGAATTTAGATTAATTCCGACCGAAGATGTTGCGATCAAAAAAGATTTTTTTCTTACACACACGTGGACTATAAAATATGAAGGTAAAAAAACAATAATGGAATCTATATCTTTCGATATAAGCGGTGTTCCGACTACAAAAGTAATATCTATTGATAATGAAAACGATGATGAAATTTCTTGTGAGACATTTAAGTATTTAATTCCACCCGATAAAAATGCCAAACCTGCGTGGCAATTAACCGAAAGAGAAATTCGAGAATATGAATATGATAAAAACGGTAATTGGACAAAAAGCATTTGGCGAAAACAAGAAGGCGAAAACGAACCACTACTTCAATCTTCAATGCAAGAACGCGTTATTTCATATTATTAAAAGTGAAAATTCTAAATTTCTGCGACAAAAACTTTCTCAATATAACAATTAAACTTTTGAAATTTACCGATTCATTGAGGTTTTAATTTAAATTCCTTCACCTAAAATTAATCAACTTTTTGCCGTAAATCCATTTTACGATTATATTTAATATTGGTTGTCATTTTTTTGCACCCTTGCTGACGCGCGGGTTTCTGTCTTTTTATTCATTATGGAAAACAATTTATCGGATGCAAAACTGGCGTTTATCGGCTGCGGCGTGATGGCGGAATCAATTGTTGCCGGGCTTTTGAACAAAGGTCTGGTTTCTGCCGAACAAATTACGGCAAGTCATCCGCGTGAAAATCGGCGGCGCGAATTGAGCGAAAAATACAAGATCGAAGTTTTCGAGCATAATGCGGAAGCAGTTGAAAATTGCCGGGAAAATGAAAATTCGATCGTCGTTTTTTGCGTCAAACCGCAGCGAATCAAAGGCGTTTTGCGGGAACTCAAAGGCGTTGTTCAGTCGAATCAATTGATTCTTTCAATCGTTGCGGGCGCACGCATCGAGACGATTTCAAAGGCTCTCGGAAATGAAAAGATCGTCCGCACGATGCCGAATACGCCTTCGCAGATCGGGCGCGGAATGACGGCTTGGACTTGCACCGAAAAAGTTTCGGATGCAGAACGCGAGCAGGTCAAATCGCTTTTGACCGCTTTGGGGCACGAACTTTTTGTCGAAACGGAAAATATGATTGATATGGCAACTTCCCTTTCGGCGACCGGACCGACCTATATTTTTCTCGTCATGGAAGCCTTAACCGATGCCGGCGTGCATATGGGATTTTCGCGCGATATGTCGAAAAAACTCGTGCAGGAAATGATGCTCGGCTCTGTCCTTTTTGCGATGGAATCGGACAAACATCCGGCGGAACTTCGAAATATGGTCACCAGTCCGGGCGGAACTTCCGCCGAAGCGATCTACCAGATGGAAAAAGGTGCTTTGCGAACCGTGCTGTCAAAAGCCGTATTTGCCGCCTATCAAAAAGCGGTCGCGCTCGGCGAAAAAGATTGAGCAAAAAATTTTCGAAGCCGGGTCTTATAAATTTGCTATTATTATAAAATAATTCAGTTCAACTATTTATGTGAATCAAGAGTAGAAATAAATGCCATAAAAAAGGTTTTTCTTTGCGCCCTCCAGCGTAAAACTTTGCGTCCTTTGCGGTTAAAGAAAAAAGATTTTACCGCAAAGCACGCTGGAGTCAGGCGCAAAGAACGCAAAGTTTTTATCATTTTCTACTCTTGATTCGCATTATTTACAGTAGAATACCAGAAATAAACAAGCAAAAGTAACTGTTTAGGCTATTCAAACAGAATTTGATAAAAATCCACGGATTGCTGCGAATTTTTCTAAAACTTTGCGGTAATTTATGTTAATCTATTTCAAATCTTAAACGTGGCAAAGAAACCCTTAAATCAAGAACTTTTCGACGAACCGTACCGTTTTGAATTTTTTCAAGCCGTGCGGCTTCTCGAAAAAATCCTTCCCGAACGAAAAGCGGTCGGGCTGGAAGCGATGCCGCAAGAAGAAATCGTGCGTTTTCGTTCGCATGTTTCCTTCAATTTTCCGCCCAGCGAAATTCATAAAATAGAAGAATCAATTGATGAGCTCAATAATGAAAAAAAACTGGAAATGTTCATCAATTTTATGGGAATGGTCGGAATGAGCGGCGTGATGCCGCTGCCTTATACCGAGATGATTGCCAGCCGGGCGCGTTACAAAGATTTTTCGATGTGGGCGTTTATGGATATGTTCACGCACCGGATGGTTTCGATGTTTTTCCGGGCGTGGGAAAAATATCGTTTTCCGGTCGGTTACGAGCGCGGGCAAGATAAATTTACCAGTTATTTATTCGATTTTACCGGATTGGGAACAAACGGTTTGCGCGGCAGAATGAGTTTGGAAGACGAATCGCTCCTTCCCTACAGCGGTTTGATCGCCCAAAAACCGCATTCGTCAAACGCGCTGGCAAATATTTTGAGTGATTACTTCGGCGTTAATGCAAAAATTTTGCAGTTCTTCGGTCAATGGTTAGATTTAGATACAGAAAGCATCACCAGACTCGGCGCGGCAAACAGCACGCTGAGTCGAACCGCGATTATCGGAACGCGCATCTGGGAACAACAATCGAAATTTCGGATAATTTTGGGAGCAATGTCCTTTAAAGAATTTCAGGCTTTTTTGCCAAACGGTACGGGTCATAAACCTCTGAAATCAATCGTGCGTTTTATGACCGGATTGGAGTTCGATTTCGATGTCCGGCTCGTTCTCGAAGCCAAACAAGTTCCGGGTTGTATTTTGACAACCCGCGCGATGCGCCGTCCGATGCTCGGCTGGAGTTCCTGGCTTAAAACACAGCCGTTTAAGGAAGATGATGATCAGGTTATTTTGCAAATATAAATAAACAAAAAAAAACAGAACAAACAGAAGGTCTTTGCTCGTAACAGGCAAGCAATTCAAATTTTAAAAGGAGACATATCAATGAACGTAAACTTAAAGTCACTTGTCGGAAGACTAAATGATACTTGTCGGGGAGCACTCGAAGGTGCTGCCGGGTTGTGTCTTTCGCGCACAAACTATGATGTTGAAATCGAGCATCTTTTAGCCAAATTGTTGGAAAACGACGATACGGATTTGCATAAAATCTGCCATCATTACGAGGTAAATGTTGATCGCTTGTCAAAAGACGTGAACACGGCTCTTGATCGCTTAAAGACGGGAAACAATCGAAATCCGGGCTTGAGTCCGCGCATTCCGAAACTCGTGCAGGACGCGTGGCTCCACGCTTCGATTGATTTCGGCGCGGCGCGTGTGCGTTCCGGTCATATCATTTTGTCGCTGCTGGTGGACGAAGATTTTGCGCGTCAGGCGCGTGATATTTCCCGCGAATTCACGCATATTTCGGTCGAATCTCTGCAAAAGGAATTGCCCGATATTACAGCGGAATCGGCGGAAGCCCGTGATGCCGCGGTGTTGGGCGAAGGCGGATATTCAAACGGAAATCAGGTGATGCCGGGCGTTCCGGGCAAAACCAAAGCATTAGACCAATACACGGAAGATTTGACCGGAAAAGCTCTTGCCGGGAAAATTGATCCGATTCTCGGTCGCGATTTCGAAATTCGCCAGATCGTTGATATTTTAACGCGCCGCCGTCAGAATAATCCGATTTTAACGGGCGAAGCGGGCGTTGGAAAAACTGCCGTCGTCGAAGGTTTTGCCTTGAGAATAGTGCAGGGCGATGTTCCCGAACCGCTCAAAAATGTTTCGGTCAGAACTTTGGATTTAGGACTACTTCAAGCCGGCGCGGGCATTAAAGGCGAATTTGAAAATCGTCTGAAATCGGTAATTGATGAAGTCAAAGCATCGCCGCAGCCGATTATTATGTTTATAGACGAAGCGCACACGATGATCGGCGCGGGCGGCGCGGCTGGTCAAAATGACGCGGCAAATCTTTTGAAACCCGCACTGGCACGCGGCGAACTGCGAACGATCGCGGCAACGACCTGGGCGGAATACAAAAAGTATTTTGAAAAAGACGCCGCCTTAGCGCGACGTTTTCAGGTTGTTAAAGTTGACGAACCGGACGAAGAAAAAGCGATTTCGATGATGCGCGGCATTGCCGACAAGATGGAAGAGCATCACAACGTACGCATTTTGGATGAAGCGGTTGTTGACTGCGTCAAATTATCGCACCGCTATATCACGGGTCGCCAGCTTCCCGATAAATCGGTTTCCGTTTTAGACACGGCGTGCGCCAAGGTCGCTATCGGACAGGGCGCGACTCCGGCGGCGGTCGAAGACGCGACGCGGCGAATTCAAAATCTGACTTCCGAAATCAATTCGCTCGAACGCGAGCAGGTAACGGGAACGGATCACAATGAACGACTTGAGGAATTAAACGCGAAAAAAGCGAAAACCGAAGAAGAATTCGCTGTTTTGTCCGAACAGTGGGAAAAGGAAAAAGCTCTGGTCGCGCAAATCCAAACGATTCGCACCAAACTCGAGCTTTCCAGACTTGATGCAAAATTGCCTTTTGACGAAACTTCAAATATGGATGCGGCAACCATTGATGCGCCCGAAACTGCTGCCGCCGCAACTGCCGAAACTCCGGCTTCGACGGGCGGCGAAGGAACCGCTCCGGCAATGACCGAAGAGGCAACCCAGGAAGCTGCAACCGGAAAAGCCGAAGATACCGATTTTCTAAAATCAGAACTCAAACGCCTGACCGCCGAACTCCACGAAGTTCAGGGCGAAACGCCTTTGATGCAGCCGGTCGTTAATTCGCAGACCGTCGCCGAAATCATTTCGGGCTGGACGGGAATTCCAATCGGAAAAATGGTGGCGGATGAGATTCACGCGGTTTTGAATCTGAAACATACGCTCGGCGAAAGAGTTCTCGGACAAGATCACGCGCTGCACGAAATTGCCGAACGCATCAAAACTTCGCGCGCCGGTTTGACCGATCCGAAACGACCGATCGGTGTTTTCCTGCTCGTCGGAACGTCCGGTGTCGGTAAAACCGAAACCGCGCTCGCGTTGGCAGATTCGCTCTACGGCGGCGAGCGCAATCTGATTTCGATCAATATGAGCGAATATCAGGAAGCGCATACGGTTTCGAGCCTGAAGGGATCGCCTCCGGGATATGTCGGCTACGGCGAAGGCGGCGTTTTAACCGAAGCCGTCAGAAGAAAACCGTATTCGGTCGTGCTTCTGGATGAAGTCGAAAAAGCGCACTCGGACGTGATGGAACTTTTCTATCAGGTTTTCGACAAGGGCGTTTTGGAAGACGGCGAAGGACGCGAGATTGATTTCAAAAATTGTGTAATTTTGCTGACTTCAAACATCGGCACCGACACGATTATGAAACTTTGCGCCGATCCCGACACCAAACCCGATCCGAACGGATTACTGGAAACGATTCGCCCCGAACTCGTGCAGGCATTCAAACCCGCACTTTTGGGAAGAATGGTCACAGTTCCCTATTATCCGATTTCCGATGATATTATGCGCGAAATTATCAAACTCCAACTCGGCAAAATCAAAGACCGTATTGCGAAAAATCACAATGCGAAATTTACTTATGACGATTCGGTGATTGATACGATTTCAGCCCGCTGCACGGATGTAGATTCCGGCGCACGCAATGTTTATAACATCTTGACCGGAACGATGTTGCCGGAAATGAGCGGTGAGGTTCTGTCGAGAATGGCGGACGGCGACGCAATCAAATCGGTTCACGTGTCCGTCGGTGAAAATTCTAATTTCACTTATCAAATAATTTAAGCCGGACGGCTGAAAATTGTCTTGGAATTCAGATCGGTGTTTGAATATTATTTCGATAATTTTCTGAGCCGATCTGTCTTATTCAAATAGTTAAAGTCAGAACCATCTGCGGTAGCGGATGGTTGAAGATTAACTTTTCAGACCTCGACAAACGGTTTGAAACAATGAGTTAAACCGTCTGCTTGCGGCAGACGGTTCTGACCTCTATAACTAACCAATCTTATTTGTTTTGGCATTATTTCTCGTGAAAAATCCGCAAACTTTTTGCGAATTAAACTTGTCCCACATCGAATTTTTCGCAATTTGATTCTGATCAAAACTTAGAGCGGTTTCAGAAAACGATTGAAGTTTTACACTTTGCTTTATTAATTAAGCAAATCCATCCGCCCGTTACGGCAGGCGGTTTTGACTCGTTAGTTCAAACTTGAACCGCTCCGGTTCTTGTAAAAACAAAAGTTTAGGGAGCAAATCGATGCCAACTACACAAAGCAACCGTTTGATGCATATTGCAACACCTTTGGGTGAAGATTATTTGCTGATCAACCGGCTTGCGGCAACCGAAGGACTTTCACAGCTTTTCTCTTTTGAAGTCGAACTTTTTCACGAAGAAACGTCTCCCGGCTTTGAACCGACAATCGTTGAAGCCGAATCAATTCTCGGTCAGGGCGTAACGATCAGCATCAATCAGCGCGATGATACGAAACGCACATTCAGCGGCATCGTCAATCAATTTTCGCAGGGCAATCGCAATACGCGGTTTTCGTTTTATTACGCGACCATTGTGCCGCACGTCTGGATTTTGACGCAAAAACGTCAGAGCAGAATTTTTCAGCATAAAAGCGTTCCTGATATTCTGCGCGAGGTGTTTAGCGGATTTGAAGTTTTATATGAACTTCAAGGCGACTTTAAACCGCGTAATTACTGCGTTCAATACAATGAAACCGATTTTGATTTTGCTTCGCGTCTGATGGAAGAAGAAGGAATTTTTTATTTCTTTGAACACAAAGACGGACAGCACAAAATGATTGTCGCCAACACGCCGCAATCGCATCCCGATTGCCCGGGCAAAAGCACTATTCCGTATTTTATTAAAGTCGAAAGAACAGAAGAAGATTTTGTCAGTTCGATCCACACCTGGCAGACCGATCATCGAATGCAAAGCGGCAAAGTTACATTTTGGGATTATCATTTTCAGACTCCGACCAATAAACTCGACGCTTCGCAGCCGAGCTATTTTAATATTGCCGATACGCGGAAGTTGGAAATCTATGAATATCCCGGCGGATATGCCCGAAAATATGATGATATTGATTCCGGCGGCGGCACGCGCTCCGATATTAGAAATATCTTTAATGATAAACAAAAAAATGCCGAAATCGCGATGCAGTCGCTCGACGCACAATATCGCCTAACGAATGCGTCCTCGGATTGCTCATCAATAACCGCCGGATACAAATTTACATTTTCAAATCACGTCAAAGCGGGTGATTATGTGATCACTTCCGTAACACACGACGCCGAACAAAATCCGTCTTACGTGTCCGACGATGAAATCGAACAGCCTTATACAAATAATTTCAGCTCAATCGTTCACGGCAAAGGAAATCCGCCGTTTCGCCCCGTCAGGCAAACTCCGAAACCCGTAATTCAAGGCTCGCAAACGGCTTATGTCGTCGGACCGGCGGGCGAAGAAATTTTCACCGATAAATTCGGTCGCGTCAAAGTCCAGTTTCACTGGGACCGGCACGGGCAAGTCAATGCCGACAGTTCGTGTTGGGTGCGCGTCGCGCAAACGTGGGCGGGAAACAAATGGGGCGCGATGTTTATTCCGCGAATCGGAATGGAAGTCATCGTACACTTTTTAGAAGGCGATCCCGATCAGCCGATCATTACGGGCTGCGTTTACAACTCCGAAGCAATGCCGCCCTATACTCTGCCGGATGAGAAAACGAAATCAACCATCAAGTCCAATTCAAGCAAAGGCGGCGGCGGATTTAATGAAGTTCGTATTGAAGACAAAAAAGGCTCGGAGCAGATTTTCATTCACGGCGAAAAAAATCTCGATGTCCGCATCAAAAACGATGTAATGGAATTGGTCCAAAAAGACCGGCATTTGATCGTCAACAACGATCAACTTGAAAAGGTAAAAAAAGATAAACATCTGGAAGTCGGCGGCGATAAGAACGAAAAGGTTGACGGTTCGGTTTCGCTGAAAGTCGGAAGCGACATACAGGAAAAAGTCGGGCAAAATTACGCGCTCGATTCGGGAATGGCAGTTCATATCAAAGCTGGAATGACCGTTGTCGTCGAAGCCGGAACAGCTTTGACATTAAAAGTCGGCGGAAACTTTATCAATATCAATCCGGGCGGTGTCTTTATCAAAGGCACGATGGTCATGATCAACAGCGGCGGTGCGGCTGGTTCGGGCGCGGGCAGCAATCCCGATTTGCCGAAACCTCCGAAAGAAGCAGACCAAGCCGTTCCGGGAATGCGAACAAATCCGCCGCCGCCCAAACCGCCGCCCGCGAGACCTGCCTTCGTCAGTCCGGCAGCGATGGTTATGCTCAACGCCGCGCAAACCGGAAAGGCATTTTGCGAAATTTGTTCAAGAGGCACTTCGCCCGATCTGCCGATGCCTGTCGAAGCAAAAGTTGTTCCTCCGGTTCAGGAACCGATTCCTGCTCAACCACAGTCTCCAGGTGAGGAAAAAAGTGCAGATTCGCCGCCGCCGGTTGTTTCCGAAATTGCAAACCAAGTTTTGCCGCCCGTAGTTCCGGCAGAGAAAAAACAGGAAGTAAAGAAAGATTGGGTTGAAATAATTTTGGTTGATATGGACGGCAAACCCGTTCCCAATGTCCGCTACAAAATAACACCGCCCGGAGGCGCACCGCAGGAAGGCAGATTAAACGAACACGGGCAAGCCGGTTTATACCAGTTGGAATCGGGCGAATGTAAAATAACTTTTCCCGATCTTGATAAAGATGCCTGGGAATAATTTCATTTGATTTATGTGTGAACGTAATTAAAACAAAAAATCGTAACCGTTTAGCAGACGGTCTTTGACCGTCGTTGATAATTGGGACAACCGAATCCTCGCGGTCAAAGACCGCTTGCTTAACGATTTTTTTGCAGAAAGTAATTTGAAATGATCAAAGAACAGTTGGATAAATATTTGTTCAGGCAAAACCATTATACGTATGCGGTTTTAGATGGCGCATCGGTAAATGATTTACCTGCCAAACTTTACAAAATGGGTGCGCGAAATATTTGTTTATATCGCGGCGAATTGGAGCCTGATATGGTTCACGTTGCGCCTTATCTTGTTCATTTACTTCCCGGAACAGATTTTACAGACTGGCTTTTATCTGAATGTTGGGGAAAACATTGGGGAATCTTCGCCCAAACTCCAATATCCATAACCGGAATGCGTAAACATTTTCGCTCGCTTCTGACCGTTTATGACGAAACGGGTAATCCACTGCTTTTTCGTTTTTATGATCCGAGAGTTTTTCTGACATATTTGCCGACTTGCACCGCCGAAGAAACCGAAACTTTTTTCGGCACGGTCAACTATTATTTTGCTGAAGCGGAAAATGCCGCAGAATTGCGTCGTTTTAATTTTGAAGACAACAAATTGAAGAAGACGAGTTTAGCCATTGAAGTTAGGAATTAAAACTTTATCAAAACGGGATAAATAAATGATCATTCGCTCAGAACAAATGGAAGTTTTCGAATCAGCCGCCGAAGAAGATTTTGGGCGGCGAATCGCGACTCATCTGCGCGAAAATTATGCAAATTCCCTTGTACGGCTTCCCGATCAAGAATCGGTCGTTAAGGAATTGGACGAAGAAACTCTGGATAAATTAGTCCGCCACAGCATCGAACGCGCCCGCATTTATGAACTGAGTTTTGAATCTACAATTTCAGCTTTTACGGCAATTATGTTTGATGTTGCACCGAATTTCGACCAACACAGTATGAGCAAACTGTGCTTAAAAGACGAAAGCATCGAACCGAATTTCCGCCTCAATGAATTGCTCAAAATTTTGACCGATGAACATTGGGAAAAGATGCGAGCCGATTACGATGTCAACGCGTGGCAACCAAGTTCAGAAAATCCTGAAAGTTCAGAAAAAATTGAAGAAAAAAATGTTCCTAAACCGTCCGATTTCGCCGAAACCGTAATGAACATTGATACGCCGAAAAGACCTGAGAAATTGGAAAAACCGGATGATTTTGATTTTCTTGATACCGTTCTAAATATTGATATTAATAAGGAATAAAACGAGATGACGGCGACAGCCAATAAGATCAATCAAACGCAAAATTCTTTCCCGGCACAAACACCGGGTGCGGTTGCCGAATGTCCACTCAAATCTAAAGTTGCCGAAACAACTCCGACTCCTGTCGAAACAAAAAGTTTCTTAAATATAACTCAACAAATAGCGCAATCCGTCGGCGCGGCAAGTCAGCCGGCAGAACCTAAAAAGGAAAAGAAAGATTGGGTAGAAATAATTTTGGTTGATATGGACGGCAAACCCGTTCCCAATGTTCGCTACAAAATAACACCGCCCGGAGGCGATCCGCCGCAGGAAGGCAGATTAAACGAACACGGACAAGCCGGCTATTACAAAATCGAACCCGGGCAATGTAAGATCACATTCCCGGATTTAGACAAAGATGTCTGGGAGTAAAAATTTATGGCAATAAATTATCAAGTAAAACAAGGCGACTGCATTTCGAGCATTGCTTTTGAAAACGGTTTTTTCCCCGATACGATTTGGGATCACCCGAATAATGCCGAATTAAAGGAAAAACGTAAAGACCCGAATGTGCTGATGCCGGGTGATATGGTTTTTGTGCCGGACATTAGAGTAAAAGAAGTCAGCGAACCGACCAATCAGGTACATAAATTCAAATGTAAAAATACGCCGAAATTCTTGAGTATTCAATTAATAAATTTTGACGCTCCTTTAAGTAATATGGAGTACACAATTGATATTGACGGTAAAGAATCAAAGGGGAAAACGGATAATGAAGGATTACTCAGACAAGCCATTCCTCCAAATGCGAAAAAAGCAAAACTTACTCTTGCCGATGAAACCGAATACGAATTGAAACTCGGCAATCTCGATCCGGTAGATGAGATTTCAGGTGTTCAGAAAAGATTGAATAATTTAGGATTTTTCGAAGGAGATATTGATGGTCAAATGAATGATGAAACCAAAAATGCTTTAAAGGTTTTTCAAGGCAGTTATGATCTTGAGATTACAGGTGAGACAAATGCTCAAACAAAAGATTTATTAACAAAAATGATTGGAAAATAGGATTAAAGGTGATTCTTGAAATTAGTTGAATAACTAATGAACTAAAAATTTTAGGGAGATAGTGATGGATATTGAATTGAAATTTACCGGAAATGCCGGACCTATTATTAATACCGATGTAACGTGGCAAATCCTCGACAAGGAATCAAAAGCAGAAATAACCGGTCTTGTTACAAATCAAACAGATGATACCGGTTTTTTAAAAATGACCTTGGATGATATTCATAAGGGTAAGCTTTTTTCCTATAATACACTTCAAAACAAAGGAACCGTCGTTCTTTTTCTTCCACTAGGTACTTTGCTAAAGAAAACAATAAATTTAAAGGTTGAACCAAAAGTATTAGAAGTAAAATCTCTCAAAAATCAAGATAGATTATGGCTTACTTACGAAACCAGATTTAACTGGTCAAGATTCTACAAAACCAACCAAAAATTTCAGCTAAATTTATATCGAATTCCATTACCGAAATTGCTTTTAATATTCGCTACGGAAGAAGACGGACTTGATGACAATACTTTAAAATCAATCCGAGATGTTTTTTTTCCGCACGTTACCAATCTTTCAGACCTTCGCAAACTTGGAAAAGCTCCGTGGGAAGGTCAACGAAAACGAACCGGGCAAACACCGATTTCCAGTGCTACAATAAATCGGGATCGGAATATTCTATACGTGAACTATGCCTATATGCCGTATAATGCCCGCGATAATACGTATGAATCAAAAGCCATCGGGACAACTCAGGGATCAGGACAATTTAAACTTCCTCTAATGCCGTTCACTCCAACATTAGAGGTTTGGAATACGGCATCCCGAAGCAGTCTGGTTCGGGTGAAATTAAAAGAACCTTTAACCTTTAACCATCAGGATAAACGGGCATTAATTAAAAATGAACTTTGGACTAATTATGGAACACCGGATCCTTCCCGATTTCAATTTCCCGCGCAGGACTCAAAAACAGAGATAAACTTAAAGACTGAGGGTGATAGTTTTTACAGTACGCTTTTATCAGTTAAAACGGGTGTGAATATTATCGGAATTGAAGCACAGGAAACAAAAGCAAAACTCGAACATAACAGCATTCTGGCAGCACTTCGAAGTTCATATATTCGTGCGGTTGAAAACAAATTTAAGTACAACTCATTCAATGATCCGAAGATCCTCATTTTAACTGAAATTGCTACCGTAACCGAAGCGGATCCTAATTGGGACAGTTGGTTTTTTTCATCGTTAGAAGAACGTAAAAAAGTTAAACAACCGACATTCGGTGACGGCTATCAGATTCGTTCATTAAGGGGTATGAAGTCTGACAAAGAGTATTTTCCTCCACTTAGTATTCCGTTTGTAAAAATAACAGATGGAAAAGTTGATAAACAATCTGTTAGTGCATATACGGCAGAAGGAGAAACCGTCACTTCTCAATCGGTATTTTCTCAACTTGATGAAACTCTTTGGCAAAATTTCTGGAAGGCGCATTATGCGGAAGCCTTAGGACGCGCAAAAGCTGAAATTTTACTTAAATACGGTTTGCAAAGTTTTGGCGGTAACTCGCAAAATTATCTTTTGGAAATGGAAGACGGTATTCCTAACGGACGCATAATATTTCGGGATATGGGTGATTATGCACTTCACGATTACGTCCTTTGGGCAAAATTCGGTCCTACGGGCGAACTGCCTCCTAAATATAGCGAATACGATAACCAAGAAACCTTAGTGGAGAAATGGAAAAATAATTTAGACTTCCCGCTTCTTAAATTCGAGTGTAATGAACTTCATCAATTCATTGATAGTGGTGGAAAGGTATCTGAATTCCCTACTTTTACAGGTTATCACCGCTCAAGTGACAGCGGAATGAGTACGTTCAATCCTTTTTGCAAAAGATGCGACAATGATACGAAGGGAACCGCAGCTTTTGTCGGACATATTTCCCCTTTATGGGCATACGCGCTTCCGGTTAGTCAAAATGCCTACAGCAAATATAAAACCAATCTGACTATTGAGGATTGGGGCAAAGTATTCAAAATTGAAATGGAATGGGGAATAGCAAACGTAAAAGCCTGGGTAGAACATATCGAAAAGGGTTTGAACAAAAAATTTGCAATTAACTGGGAGCTATTAAATATTGAAGATTTTATATTGACTCCCGGATATGCAAAATCTGCGGATAAGTCTGCAAAGGCTGACAGAATGTATAATCCGGCTGCTTACACTAATGAAAAATATCGAAACAGATGGGAAGAAATGTATGACAAGATGAAGACCTGGGAAATGTATGTGGGATCATTAGTTGAAGAATTTCTTTGTACTACAGAAGGACAGGAGGCACTGCGTAAATACTAAACATCCAGGGTTTAGGCGTGTATTTATTGCACGGACAGTACTAGAGAAACATTGAGAGGGTCATCATTTTACCATCTTTATTTCAAGCGATCGGCATATTTGACATTATTTCTAAAGATTCAGTTCTTTCAGAATTCCGGCAAAACGGTTTAATTCACTAAGTAAAAGAGATTTAATAACCTACCCCATTAAATTTTTTATTACCAAAATGCGAAATCCGCTAAGTTTAGAAGCTAATATAAAACTCTTTTCAACTTTGGTCCGTACTTTCTTAGGTTTCAAAATCTAATTTTCGAGACTTTTCTTAGTGGAGCAGTTTATTAAATCTCAGTTACTAACCGACAGTTGTATAAAAAAGAAAATTATTTTGAAAGTCAGACAAATAATTAACTGATTTGAAGTCGGCAAATTTAATTTTTTTTTCTTAAAATTTGTGATAATTACCAAGGATAATTGTTTGTAAAAAATAAAAGAGAACCTTCTTTCGTTTTAATAATTATGCAATTTTTCAAATCATCTCCGTCTTAAAACAAATGAGATCGGCACTTTTTGTATCTAAATGCTGACTATATAAGTGTTTACCGGATTTTAATCGCATACTTTTAAACTAGGAGAAATAATTATTCGTGGCAAAAGATGATATTTTGAAAAGAACTTGGTTAGGAATCGGAGAAAAGACGGGTGGAGTTTTATTTGTTGTCGGAATAGCAAGATACGGAAAGTTTAGTTTTTAACTAATCAAATATTCTGACCATTTGCACAGCGCATCGGCGGATGATGGGAGATATGCATTTCGCTCGGCGCAAAATTGATATAAGTTTGCCAAAGCGTTAAAAAATTATAGATTTTTAAGACACTTGCCAAAATCGGTTCAAAGGTAAAAATTACAAACCCGAAAGACCTTGATTCTATTGGCAACAGTCTGCATTATATTTACAATGAATATGAGATGGCAGCCATTGGCAGATAGTGCCGAAATTAATATCTTTTGACATACCGGCAAGTATGGGTTTGAAAATTTCGGCAGCATATTTATTCGGCGGAAAAATAGAAATTTACTAAAAATCAGAGAAACTTAAAAGCAATGTCAAATACAACGCAAAACGATAGGTTGATGCAGATCACAACGCCTCTGGCGTATGATTTTTTGTTAATCAGCCGTATTTCGGCAACCGAAGGTCTTTCGAGACTTTTTTCCTTTGAAGTAGAACTTCTGCACGAAGAAGAAAATCCCGGTTTTGAACCGACCGTTGTTGATGCAAAGCAAATGCTCGGGCAAGGCGTGACGGTCACGATTGACCAGCGAGACGGCACCAAACGCAATCTCAACGGCATTATCAATCAATTTTCGCAGGGCAACCGCAACACGCGTTTTTCATATTATTACGCGACCATTGTGCCGCACGTCTGGATTCTGACGCAGAATCATCAAAGCCGTATTTTTCAGCACAAAAGCGTGCCGGATATTTTAAAGATTGTCTTAAAGGATTTTGAAGTTTCATATGAAATTCAGGGCGATTTCAAACCGCGTAATTATTGCGTTCAATATAATGAATCGGATTGGGATTTTATTTCGCGGCTGATGGAAGAAGAAGGAATTTTTTATTTCTTTGAACACGGCGAAACGATGCATAAAATGATCATTGCCAACACGCCGCAATCGCATCCGAATTGTCCGGGCAAAAGCGAGATTCCGTATTTTATCAAAGTCGAAAGATCGAAGGAAGATTTTATCACTTCGATCAGAGCGTGGCAGACCGATCATAAACTGCAAACCGGAAAAGTTACTTTTTGGGATCATAGTTTCCAGCTTCCGAGTAATAAACTCGAAGCAACGCAGCCGAGTCTTTTTAATGTCGGAGACAATCAGAAACTGGAAATCTATGAATATCCGGGCGGTTCGGCGAGAATGTTCGACGATATTGACCGTTCGGGCGGCGAGCGCTCCGATGTTCAAAACGTATTCGATAAAAAGCAAAAAGCCATCGAAGTCGCGATGCAGTCTTTAGACGCGCAGTACCGCGTAATCAGCGGAGTTTCCGACTGCGCGGCGTTTACATCGGGTTATAAATTTACATTTTCAAATCACGTAGATGCCGGAGAATATGTTATCGTTTCGGCAACTCACGAAGCCGAACAAAATCCTTCGTATGTCACCGATGATGAGATCGAACAGCCTTACACGAACAATTTCAGTTGTATTCCCTACGGAAAAAATAATCCGCCGTTTCGTCCCGTTAAGAAAACGCCGAAGGCTTTGATTCAAGGTTCGCAAACGGCTTATGTCGTCGGTCCGGCGGGCGAAGAAATTTTTACGGACAAATTCGGTCGCGTCAAAGTCCAGTTTCACTGGGACCGGGAAGGACAGGTTGATGCCGATAGTTCGTGCTGGGTGCGCGTCGCGCAAATGTGGGCGGGAAATAAATGGGGCGCGATGGCGATTCCGCGAATCGGAATGGAGGTCATCGTCCATTTTCTCGAAGGCGATCCCGACCAGCCGATCGTGACGGGCTGCGTTTATAATCCGCAAACAATGCCGCCCTATACTTTGCCGGACGAAAAAACGAAAATGACGATTAAATCCGACTCGTCAAAAGGCGGCGGCGGATTTAACGAAATGCGCTTCGAGGATAAAAAAGGCGAGGAAGATATTTTCTTTCACGCTCAGAAGGATATGGACATCCGCGTCCGCAACGACCGCCGCGAACTAATCGGCAACGACCGCCATCTAATCGTCAACCGCGATAAACGCGATCAAATTAAACGCGACGAACATCGCATCATCGAACGCGATCAAATCGAAAGAATAGATCGCGACTTTCACCGCCACGTCAAGGGCAAAATGGCGGCAAAAACCGACGGTTCGCTGTCGCACGAAGTCGGCGGAAGCATCGGCGAAAAAGTTGGCGGAAGTCACACCGAAGATGTCGGTCAAACAATTTACTTAAAAGCAGGAATGAAAGTCGTCGTTGAAGCCGGAACTCAAATTACGCTGAAAGTCGGCGGAAATTTTGTTGACATTGGTCCTGCGGGTGTAACAATAAAAGGAACGATGGTATTAATTAACAGTGGCGGCGCGGCTGGTTCAGCGACAATGGGCGGTATGGTTTCGCCGCTTGATCCCGAAGAAGCGTTGGTTGCCCTCAATGCAGATCCGGGAAGTAAATCGCCGACTTATAAAAATCAAAAACGGCAAATTCCGTCGTGGAAGAAACCGACTTTCACAAATCCGTCGCACAAACCGAATAATCCGAATAATCCGAATAATCAAGATAAGAAACATTGGATTGAAGTTGAATTAAAGGATGAAGACGGCAATCCGGTTCCGGGTGAACGCTATCGAATTACGTTGCCGGACGGATCAACACTTGCCGAAGGAACGCTCGATGAAAACGGTTATGCAAAAGTGAGTAATATTGATGCGGGAAATTGCAAAATAACTTTCCCCGAACTCGACGGAGATGTTTGGAGTAAAGGTTAAACTATTATGAATTATACAGTTCAACAAGGCGATTGCCTTTCCAGTTTAGGATATAAATTCAAAATCCCTTGGAAAAATATTTGGGATCACGCTAATAACGCGGCATTAAAACAAAAGCGCAAAGGTCCCGATGTTTTATTTCCGGGAGATGTAATTTTCATTCCCGAAAAGACTCTGAAAGAAGAAAACGGCGCGACCGATCAAAAACATAAATTTAAAAAGAAAATTGAAAAAGTCTGGTTGCGGCTTCGGCTATTGGAAGAAGATAAACCGCGCAAGAATTTGAAATATACTTTAAAGATAGGTAATCAGGAAATTGAAGGAACAACCGACGGCGACGGAAAACTGGAACAAAAAATCTCACCCGGTGAGAAGGAAGCGTGGGTAAAAACAAAGGAAGATGTTTATCATCTTCAATTAGGTTTTCTTGATCCTGAAAAGGAAGATTCAGGTGTTCAACAAAGATTGCAGAATCTCGGTTTTCTCGGTACTGACAAAAGCGCGGCGAAAGTGTCGTCTTCCGTCAAAGAGTTTAAAAATAAAAACGGTTTAGGTGAAACTGAAGAAGTTAATGATGCAACGCGCAACAAACTTCTTGAAAAACACGGGAGTTAAATTATAAAAAAATGGCAAACGGTGGAACAGTAGTCAGTCGGGCAACAGGCTCAGGACACAACACGGTCAATCGGCGGCGCGTTAAAATATTTTTTCAACGCTTCGCCGGAACAAATGCGGCAAGCGGAATCGCGGGATTGGATTTTACGATAACGGTTAACGGCGGTCCGGCGATTGTCGGAGTAACTCCGGCTGACGGCAAAATCGAAATTTTATTGGCAGCCGGCGATACGGCACAATTAAATATTCTCGGTTCAACTTATGATGTAAGCCTGTTAGTCGGCGGATTACATTCCGTTGCCGAATTGCGCGGAGTCCAACAGCGTTTAAGTATGCTCGGTTACAATGCCGGAGCGTTGCAAGCCGACAACACAGCGGCTGTGACCGGCGGCATCGAAGGTCAGTCAACTACTGAAACCGAACTGGCAATTACCAACTTCCAATCCGACAATGATCCTTTGTTTATAGATGCCATTGCCGGAAATAATACGCAGCCCCGACTGCGAAATAATGTCAGAAACAGCGGCGGCGAATAAGAAGGAGAAAAAATACCAATGGCAATTACAAAAACAGTCCATAAATGGGAAAGAATTGTTCCGGTGCGGTTTGCCCGCGCACCGCACGACACCGATCCGACAATCAGTTCGGGAACTTATGATGCAAATGCACCAGAACCTGATGATCGTGGGTTTTTGCCGCACACATTCGGCGGAGCGGTTTTGCCTGTCGGACTCGATGAAGCCGTTGCCGCCGCCGCGCGTCCTGAAACTCGTGTTCGTTTAATCCGTATGGATATGGAAAATACGGGACAGTTATTTGTCACCTCGTCAAATGCAGGAATTTTTGATATTACGCTTCCGGCAGCAGGTGCGGCTTTACCCTCAACCAAAGAGATGATGGTTAAGTTACGTGCGGTCACTTCCGGCACAGCGAATCTGGAAGTTCATTTCGGCTCAATCGGCGGACCGATTATTCATCGTATGGAAGTAAGTGTTAATCCTTTAATAGATGTCCGCGTAGTCGCACACGTTCCGACGATCAACGGAGCGGCATTTCCTAATCCGGCAACTCCGGGCGTAGCATTTCCAGCACAATCTACGCGCAACAATGCTTCGATTCAAACGATGATCAGTAACGCGAATCTAATTTATTTTCCTTATGGGATAAGACTAAATCTCGATGCGGCAATTGACCGCGTCGGAGTTATTGCACTGACAAATCAAGGAATGGTTGATGATTTAACCGAATTTAATCAAATGACTACTTTAAATCGAGTTGCCAGTGCCATAAACGCTTACTTCGTTCCTCAGATTGCTAATCCGACTGCTCCCGGTAATGCAAATACACCAATCAATCTGGTTGCAGGAGTTGCGACGAGTGCAATCGGAAGTCCGACCACTTATGGTTTATTTATTGCCGATTGGACAGTTAGTTTTCAGAGTATTGCTCACGAAATCGGACATTTATTCAATATCGTCAATGATCCGACAAATACATTTTTACACATAAATACAACTCCTGATCCCGCAATTCCCGGAACGGGCAGAGTCAATCGTTTCGATACAATTTCGCGCCGTCGGTTGATGTGGGCATTTACAGGTATCAGACTTGGGAATAATCCTCCGGCTGAACCGAACAGGGCTGCACATAATTTACCGTTTCGGGATGATGTCGGTTATGGTAATAATCAACCCGGCGGAATGTTGACGATTAAACAACTCAACAATGATAAATCGGATTTGGAAATGGCGGAAGTAAGACGCACAGCCGCCAGACTTCCATAAATTGGAGCAACTATGAACGGAACAAACAATCTGGAAATTGCCTTACAGCAAAAGAGTTGGGAAGCGGTTAATGAAGCAAAAAGGCTTAATGAGAATGCTCTGCCGCTGATCAAAAAATACGGGCGCGATGAAGACTATCAAAAACGTCAAATCGCCGTCGCGTGTGCCGGCGTAATCGAAGACGATGGTGTTGTCCCGGTTCTTGCCGCCGAACTTGATGACGATAATGTAAATGTGCGTCTGGAGGCGGCAAAAGCAATTAATAAAAATCCGAAGCCGGGCGTAACCGATGCGGTTCTTGAAAAACTTCAAAACAGTCAGGAAAATGTGTTAAAAGAAATTCTGGCATTAGCGGCAGGCAAACTTCCCGGCGAAAAAACAATCGAAGTTTTGAAGAAAGTCCAAAAATCTGAGGAAGGACAAGTTTCGATAAATGCTCAGATGGCTTTAGCTAAACTCGGCAACAGTGAAGCGAAAGAAGCAATCGTTAAAGAGTTAAGCGATCCGCTGGCACGAACCCGTTACGATGCGCTTGAAAAGTTGATTTATATTGAAGATTCGGCACTTGCCACGTATGCCAGAAGACTCCTCCACGACAAGGCAGATGCTGTAATGATCGGAGTTATAAGAAGACCAAAATATCGTCGTGTTTGCGATCAGGCTGTTGATACGATTATTTTTCTGTTAAATTTATCTGTGACATTTCGGGTTGATAAGGGTAAAATTTACGATGATCGGGAAATTCAGGAAGTTGATAAAAAATCAAGAGAAAATTAGGTTTTGCGGAAACTGTAGTTTTATTTGGATATAAATATAATGAAAACTACCCATAAAAAGAGAAAAAGTATCAAAATCGGTTTTTACTGGTTAATGATATTGCTGATTTTGTTGTTTAGCACCTGTGCTAAGCAGACCAACCTTCTTGCAACCGATAAATCCGTCAATCCGGCTAAAACTGTAAAATCAAATGTTAATGCGGAAGAAACGGAAAAACTGATAGATTCTCAAAATATAAATCAGGAAAATCCACTTAAAAAACTTTTAGCGGAAGCAAGTTGGGATTCGATAAATGAAGCTAAACGTCAAGGAAAATCAGCACTTTCGATCATCCGACCTTTTCTGAAAAATGAAACCTATCAAGTTCGTCAGATGGCGGTTTCCAGCGCGGGAGCAATCGGTGATGATGCCGCGTCCGACATTTTAGCTTCCGGCTTAAAGGATTCAAATATAAATGTTCGTCTGGCGGCGGCAAAGGAACTTGCCAAACAATCATATCCTTCGGCAACCGAAACTGTTTTAGAAGTTATCAAAACAACGCCGGATGAAACAGTTCGTGAACTTTTAGTTAAAGCGGCGGGTTTTCTGCCGGGTGAAAAAACGATTTCTACACTTCGCCCGCTATCAAAAGGTAAAGATGTTCTGGCAGATCAAGCAATTTACGCTTTAGCAAAATTGGGAGATTCCTCGGGACTCAGTTTGGTTTCAAATAAATTATCCGCCGCGTTGCCGCGCACGAGATACGAAACTTTGCAAAATCTTTGTTATATTAATAAAACACAATTTGTGCCGAAAGCCGAACAATTACTTTCCGATAAAGCAGAAGCAATCAGAGTCGGATCAATCCGCAAACCACAAATGCGCCGAGTCGCAGACGCGGCAGTAGATACTCTGGTTTGCCTGTTAAATCTCGATTTGCCATTCAAGCCTTCTAAAACAATTTATACCGATGAAGAAATAAATCAAGTGAGAAATTTGGTAAATAAAAAAAAGGAGAAATAATTATTATGCCGACAGGACCCGCCGCCAGAACTACAGATAATGTTGTCCATCCGCTTCCGCCTATTTTAACGCCGGGACCGGGAAGTACGAATGTTATCATCGGAATGTTACCGGCGTGGCGCGGAATCGGTGCCGCCGCCGCCGCCGCAATTCAAGCCGCAAAACAAATTTCCGACACGGCAATACAGGTAGCGGAAGCCGCAACCTTAGCCGCCGCCGGAACGCCCGGTGCGCCTGCTGCAAAATTGGCGGAAGAAACTGCCAAAGCAGCAGCGGCGACGGCTATGGGCAGTATGATTTCAGGACTTGCGGCAGTGCCGTCGCCATCCGGCGGAGTGCCTGATATTCACGCTTGTATGACTCCTTTGCCGATTCCGCCGCATGGTCCCGGTGTCGTCGTTGACGGCTCAAAAACCGTTTCGATCAATGGTCTTCCGGCGTGTCGCTTGGGCGATACAATCGTCGAAGCCGTTGGACCGCCGAATAAAATTGCGAAAGGCGAAATGACGGTTATCATCGGCGGATAATTTCTTTGCTCCAAACACACTTAATTCTACGGCGGACTTCCTTGTCCGCCTTTTTTTGTGAGTTATTAATTTCCGTTTCTTTTCCTAACTCGGAAAAGTTCGCAATAAAACTGAAAACCGGACACGAGGAATTTCCCTATGTCCGGTTTTTAATAAAATCAAAAATCTTATGCCTGAACTTCGACTTCCGGTTCTTTTTTGCCGAATTTGGCTTTTAGGTATTCGAAGATGATCGGCAAAATCGAAAGAAAAACGACGACGATGACGACTTTGTCAATATGTTCTTCGAGTTTGAAATCTGCAATGCCGAACCAGTTTTGCATAATTTGTTCGACAACTCCGCCGAGAAAATAGCCCGCCAGAATCATACTGAAAACCCAGAAGAAGCCACCGAAAATATTATAGACCAGAAAATCTCTGTAGCGCATATTTGCCGCGCCGGCGACAATCGGCGCGAAGGTGCGGACAATCGGCACAAAACGCGCGATAATAATCGTTTTGCCGCCGTGTTTTTCGTAAAAGGCGTGCGCTTTTTTGAGATGGTTCGGGTTAAAAAATCTCGATTTCGGGCGGCTGAAAACCGCCGGACCGAGTTTTCTGCCCGAATAATAACCGACTGCATCGCCGACGACCGCCGCGATAAACAGCGTGATCAGCATTATCCACAAGTTTAATTTTCCGGCGGCGGCAAAAAGTCCGGCGACGACCAGAAGAGAAT
>JBBRVS010000054.1:0-27076 GCA_038246645.1 Pyrinomonadales bacterium | reverse complement strand
AGTTATGTCGAAACGCTGAAATATGAAGCCGGAAGTTATGAATTCGTCTTCCCGATGACGGTCGGACCGCGTTATATTCCCGGCAATCCGACCGGACAAACAGGCGGCGGATTTTCGCCCGATACGACGCAAGTTCCCGACGCTTCAAGAATTACGCCGATGCCGTCGAAAACGCGCGCCGGACACGATATTTCGATTGAAGTAAATCTGGACGCGGGCGTTTTGATCGAAAAGGTCGAATCGAAATCGCATCAAATCGCTTCAACGATGCTTTCGGGCAACAGTTACAGTGTCAAACTCCAAAACCAAAACACGATTCCGAACAAAGATTTTATTTTGAAATACGACGTTGCGGGCAAAAAAATCGAAGACGCGGTGTTGACGCATCGCGGCGAAAAAGGCGGATATTTTTCGTTGATCCTGCAGCCGCCGGACAATCCGCGCGTGCAGGATATTACGCCGAAGGAAATTGTTTTTGTCGTTGACACATCGGGTTCGATGTCGGGTTTTCCGCTCGATAAAGCAAAAGAATCAATGAAAATGGCTTTGGATGGTTTGAATCCAAACGACACTTTTAACTTGATAACTTTTGCCGGCGACACGGCAATTTTATTTCCGAAACCTGTTCAAGCAACGAGTGAAAATTTGCGAAAAGCACAGGAATTTCTCGCCGGAAGAACTGCCGGCGGCGGAACGGAAATGATGAAAGCGATCAAAGCCGCGCTCGAATCGAGCGGTTCGCAGCAGCATCTTCGCATCGTCTGCTTTATGACCGACGGTTATATCGGCAACGACGGCGAAATCATTTCCGAAATACAAAAACATCAGAACGCGAGAGTTTTTTCGTTCGGCATCGGAAGCTCGGTCAATCGTTTTCTGCTTGATAAAATGGCGGAAGAAGGACGCGGCGAAGTCGAATATGTTTCATTACAGGACGACGGTTCAGCCGCCGCCAAACGCTTTTACGAACGCGTCAGAAGTCCGCTTTTAACCGATATTTCGGTTGATTTCGGCGGTCTCGAAGTTGATGACGTTTACCCGCGAAAGATCAACGATCTGTTCAGCGCAAAACCCGTCGTCATTCACGGACGCTACAAACGTGCAGGAAGCGGCACGATCAAATTAAAAGGCAAATCATTCGGGCGCGAAACCGTCCGTGAAATCGCGGTGAATTTTCCCGAAACCGAGCCGAATCACGACGTTCTGGCAACGCTCTGGGCGCGAACGCGGGTTGACGATCTGACCAAACAGGATTATGCCGGAGTTCAAAACGGCACGGCAAAACCCGAAATCAAAGACACGATCACCAATCTCGGTTTAGAATTCAGACTTTTGACGCAATTTACATCTTTCGTTGCGGTCGAAGAACGCGTTGTAACTGACGGCGGACAGCCCCGAAAAATCGAAGTTCCGATTGAAATGCCGGAAGGCGTAAGCTATGAAGGCGTTTTCGGAACAGAGCAGGAGGAAAGAAAAGCCAAATCTTACGCTCCGACCAAATCCGTAACTAGACCGATGCCGGCTTCGGCGGATGGCGCGGGAAGAAATATACGACGCGAAGTTCTTAAAGATGACAAAAGAGCTTTGGATATGGACGAATCCGATATTCTCATCGGCGAAAAAAGACAGGCGTTTAATCAGCCGATCAAAGCGGTGAATTTGCCGAAACCCGTTTATCCGCAAACTTCCAAGGCGTTCGGCGCGGTAAATGTCGAAGTTACGCTCGATAAAACCGGCAGAGTCATTTCGGCAAAAGCCGTTTCCGGCGATAAATCGTTACATCAAACGGCGGAAACGGCGGCGAAAAACGCGAGATTCGAAATTCCGAAAATCGAATTCGAGATCAAACAAATTAAAGGAATTATTATGTTTGATTTTGCCAAAAACAAAACCGTCAATGTTTCTCAAAACCTGCAAAACGCCGAGATCGAAGTCAAACCGAATAAATATCAAACATCGGTCAAATCTTTGGTCAACCGTTTGAAAACAGGCGGAAATCCGGCGGCGGACGAAGCGAAATTTGTTGCGGGCGGCAAGGCTGATTTAATCGTTCGCGTAAATGGGTTAAACGCCGCAACGATTGCCGCGCTTAAACGCAGCGGTTTTGAGATCGTCTCGGAAATGGCTTCGGCAAATGCGGTCGTCGGACGAATTGCGATTGAAAAAATTGCGGATTTGGCTGAAATCGAAGCGGTCACATTTATTTCGGCGCAAAATCGTTAGAAAAAAGCATAAATGTTTCGATTAAAAAACTATTAACTGTCACCTATTAACTATTCACTATTTGACAGATATACAACTGTAAAATAGTGAATAGCTGATAGTGAATAGTTAATAGTTTCGGCAATTAAAAGGTTTTGGCGGTAAATTCGCGCTATTTACCAAACAAGCCGAAAATTCAAAAAAACTTATGACCTACTCAGTTACAAATAATCTTTTTAATCGGACAAAAGCAGTGTCCTTTTTTATTGCGAAATTTTACATTATTCCGCCCGAAAATGTGGTAGTCTATCGCCAACTTTTCCGCTTATGAAAAATCTACTTATTTTCTTTGATGAACCGGTCATCGAATTTTCCCAAACCACGCCGCTCAGCCGGTTTTGGCTGTTTTTGCCGGTCGGCTATCTGACGACCATTTTGATCGAAACGCCGATTCTGTTGCTTTTACTGCCGAAAAAATTGTCCGTCAAGCAAAAACTTCTCTGCGGAATTTGGCTGACGGCTTGCACCTATCCGGTTGTCGTACTGGTTTTGCCCGCGCTGTTTCTCGAATCTTCGAGATTAATTTATTTGATCGTCGCCGAAATTTTCGCGCCGCTCGCGGAATGTATTTTGTTTTGGCTTGCCTTTCGCGGCAAAAATCTGTTCGACACAAAAGATTGGATTCGGGCGTTTTTCGCCATAATTCTGGCAAATCTGGCTTCATTCGGGATCGGCGAACTCTTAAATCATTTTCAATGGTTCGGACTTTTTTAAGAAGCAAGCACAAAATGGATAATGGATAATTAAAGAATTCTTTAATTATCCATTATCCATTTTCCATTGATTCGAGTTTTCAAACTCAGTTTCCAAGAAATTAAATCACAGATTAACCCGGATTTTATCTGCATTTTTATCTGCGCCGAAGTGTGTTAATCTGTGGTTTAATTTTCTTATGCAGCTGCGGATTACGGAAATTTTTCTCTCGATTCAGGGCGAATCAACCCACGCCGGACGACCGTGCGCGTTCGTGCGTCTGACGGGCTGCCCGATGCGCTGCGTGTGGTGCGACAGCGAATATACTTTTACGGGCGGAACAAAAATGAGTTTTGATGAAATTTTTGAAAAACTGGAGAATTTCGGCTGCACTCTGGTCGAGGTAACGGGCGGCGAACCGCTCGCACAGAAAAATGTATTTCCTTTTATTACAATACTTTGCGATAAGGGTTACGAAGTTTTGATCGAAACCGGCGGTTTTATTTCGACGGAAAAGACGGACGAACGCGCCAAAATAATTTTAGATGTAAAATGCCCCGCGTCCGGCGAAGCGGAAAGAAATCACTGGGCGAATCTGGAACGCTTGCGATGCGAAAAAGACGAGGTAAAATTTGTCATCGCGGATTTAACGGATTGGGAATTTGCCAAGGAAATAATTGCAAAATATGATCTCGAAAATCGCGCGAGGGAAATTTTAATTTCTCCGGTTTTCGGTGTTGAAAATTTACAGAAAATCGCCGAAACTGTGGCAAACAGTAATCTGCAAGTTCGCCTAAATCTGCAATTGCACAAATATATCTGGGGCGCAGATGTTCACGGAGTTTAAAAATCAGTTTCGCGAGCGGCAGCGAGTCGCTTTATATACCAATCAACTTTTTTTGTTAATCGAAAAGCTCACTACCGTTCGCGATACTGATTTTTTTTATTAAAACTTATGCTAAAAAAATTAACTTTTATCTTTTTAATTCTAACCTTTTCGCAAATCACATTGGCGCAAAAAGCCGCGCCAACGCCTGAAACAAAAATGCTGACACTCGATGAAAAAATTCAAATTGAGATCAAAGACTTCAAAGGAAAAGTCTGGATTTACGCAAAAAATCTCGACACGGGCAAGGATTTTTCGCTTCGCGGCGATGAGCAGGTTCGCACCGCAAGCACGATCAAATTGCCGATTATGGCTGAAACTTTTCGACAAGTGGCGAGCGGGAAATTAAACTGGACGGACGAAATAATCTTAACAAAAGAGAAAAAAGTCGGCGGCGCGGGTATTTTGCACGAGTTTTCCGACAATACGAAAATCGACTTAAAAACTGCCGTAAATTTAATGATCGTCGTTTCCGATAATTCGGCGACAAATCTCGTTTTAGATAAAGTAACATCTGACAGCGTGAATGATTTTATGGACACGCTCGGACTCAAACAAACACGAAGCCTCAGAAAAATTTTAGGCGGCGGCGATTCAAAAGCACTTGCCGATGAACGGATGAAACTTTTCGGAATCGGAGTTTCTACGCCGAAAGATATGGTCAAATTACTGGAAATGATCGAACGCGGCGAACTTGTCTCTCGTGAAGCGTCCGCCGAAATGTTGGCAATTCTCAAACGCCAGCAATACAAAGACGGCATCGGGCGCAATCTGCCCGACACCGTTCCGTCGGCTTCAAAATCAGGTTCGCTCGACCGCCTCAGAAGCGATGTCGGCATAATCTACACGCGGCGCGGACGCATCGCCATAGCGATCACCGTTGACGATATGGCGGAAGTCAATTATAACCCAGACAATATCGGACTTCACCTGATCTGGAAACTTTCACAAGTTTTGCAGGACGGTTTGGGAAAATAAAGAGAATTAACAGGGATAACAGGATAAACAGGGATAAGAATAGATTTTTTATTTTGTTATATCCGTGTTCATCCTGATATCCCTGTAAATTATTATGTCAAAATCAAATCTCGCAATTTGTCTCGTTTCCGGCGGAATGGATTCGTGTGTTACGGCGGCGATTGCAAAAAATGAAAATTCTGCAATTGCATTTCTGCATATTTCTTACGGTCAAAGAACAGAAAACCGCGAACGAAAAGCATTTAACGATATTGCCGATTTTTATAATGTCGAAAAAAGGCTCGAGATTTCGATTGAATACTTAGCAAAAATCGGCGGTTCGAGTTTGACCGATAAATCACTCGAAATAACGGAAGCGAATTTGGAATCGAAGGAAATTCCGACGAGTTATGTGCCGTTTCGCAATGCGAATATGCTCTCGATTGCGACCGCGTGGGCGGAAGTCTTACGTGCAAACGCAATCTATATCGGTGCGGTTGCCGAAGATTCGAGCGGATACCCCGATTGCCGACCGGAATTTTACGCGGCGTTTGAAAAAACCATCGAAACCGGAACAAAACCGGAAACGAATATTAAAATCAAAACGCCGATCATCGAATTATCAAAAGCTGAAATCGTCAAAAAAGGAAAGGAGCTGAATGCGCCGCTTTATTTGAGTTGGTCGTGTTACCGAAACGAGGATTTAGCTTGCGGCACGTGCGATTCCTGCGCTCTGCGTCTGCGCGGTTTTGCGCAAGCCGGAATTTCCGATCCTATTTCATACAAAATATAATTTATGATCTTTTGTGCAAATCTTTTGAAAAACTCCGTTCTACAAACAACTCTTCCCCGAGTGATTTAAACTCCAAAAAAAAACAATCCGCAGCAAATTTAATGAAAAAAGCTTTTTTCATTAACGATTATTTTTTTAACAATTAAAAAAAGTGAAAAAACTCTTTTTATTTAATTTTTTTAGAGTATTCTACAAAAACCAATTAAATTGGTTTTTAAGGTCAGAACCGTCTGCAGTAGCGGATGGTTGGAGATTAACTTTTCAAACGTTGGAAAAAGACTTGAAACTTTGAGTTAAACCGCCCGCGACCGCAGATGGTTCTGACCCGTATATTGATTCGGTTTTGGTAATATTTATCAGACTTGCTAAAGCTAAAATTTGTGAATTCTGCCGTTTGGAAGATATGAAAACAAATCAGCAATACTACTGTCTGACTTTATTTTAATTTAGAGAAAAAAAAATATGAAAACGAAAATTATTATTTTACTGATACTGTGTTTTTCGGTCACGGCGGCAAACGCGCAAACCGAAGCGGTCAAAGTTCCGGCGGAAGTTCAGCCGTTTGTCGAAAACGGCACAAAACCGATCGCGCTCGAATCGGCTGATCTGAACGGCGACGGATTAAAGGATTTCATACTGGTTTTGGAACGCGAAAATATTGCGGAAAAAGATGAATATGATTTTCCGGTAAATCAGCGTCCGCTGCTGATCTTGGTGCGCGGCACAGACAAAAAACTTTCCGAAGCGAAACGCAACGAAAAAATGGTGATGTGTTCACAATGCGGCGGAATTTTCGGCGATCCTTTTGCGGGTTTGACCGTCGGCAAAAACACTTTTACGGTCAATCATTACGGCGGCAGCGCGTGGCGTTGGACGGCTGATTATAAATTTAATTATTCAAGAATTGATAAAACCTGGCAGCTCGTTCGCATCGAAAAAACGAGTTATCACAATGTCCGACCGCCCGAAGAGACTATGGAAAAAACAGTTTTGACTCCGCCGAAGGATTTCGGAAAAGTTGACATTAATGATTTTGATCCGGCGGATTATGAAAAAAAAGCGGATGAAACCGAACCAACGGGCGACGCGGTTTCCGGCAAAAATGCCGATCAGGAATTTCCGCAATTTATCAAAGTTTCTTCAACCGCAGACAATTTGATCACGGCGAATTCCGCCGGAAAAGTAAAACTCGGAATGACCGTCGCAGACGCGCGAAAGGCTCTGAGCGGAATGAAATTGGAACGCACGTCCGACGGCGACGGCGTTGCTTTGATCGCGGTTGGTCAAGGCGAAAATACGATGATGACGCTTTATGCCGGCGAAGAAGACCGCGAAGCGAAAATTGATGAAGCGGCGATCATCGAATTTATCGAAGTTTGGGGCAAAAATTTTCAAACCGCCGAAGGTGTTAAACCGGGAATGAAAGTCGGCGAAGTCGAGAAAAAATACGGCAAAGTAAAGGAAATTATGATGAGCGAGATCGAATCACGCGAATTTGCGACGTTCACAAAACAGCCGAACGGTTTGCAGTTTCGCGTGATGAGCGAAGACTCGACCGCCGGAATTTATGCGGAAGGAGAAAATAAATCTTCCGCTTACACGCCGAACGCCTATCTTTTCAGCATTCAGGTCGTCGGCGCAAATCCTTTTGACGAAGAGTTCAAACCCGATCAAAACGCATATTTTTCAAGCAATTACACGAACCTTAATTCCGATTGCGAATCGAGCGGCGGCGAAGACGGCGGACACGTTTCGACCGTTTGCAAAGGTATCGGCGGTTATCGCATCAATTATTTCGATTCGGCGGCTAATTTGAATTTTTCGGTCGAAACTTTTGACAGCGAAAATCCGATCAATCTCGGAAGTCAGCCGCTTAGTTACGACACGAAAACCCGTAAAGTCGAATGGCGGCTTGCCAATGGCAGACCTTTTGCCGTGATTATGCGGATGAATAAATTCGAGACAAACGACGAAGGACTTCCCGGCAAAATCACGGGCGAATATCTGCTCGTCAAAGGTTTGCAAAAATTCGAACATATTGATTTTGAAGTTGATGCAAAAAAGCCGAATGCCAATGAAAAAGCCAGAGAATCAGCCGACAAAGCTTATCAGGAAAAAAGCGTTCAAACAAAAACCGTACAGGCAAAACGCATCGAATTTCAGCCTGACAGCAATTCGGTTCAGACAAAAGGCGTTTTTAATGCCCGTGAAGATCGGGCGTATTTTACGGTCAAGCTCGAAAAAGATCAGCGAATGATCGTTAATATAATTCCGATTTCGGAGGGATTGGCAACTTCCGGCGTGGTGATTGCGCCGAGCGGCGAGGAAGACGGAATGCCCGGCGGATTCGTTTTTAATTCTCTGTTAAAAGAATCCGGCGATTACAAAATCCGCGTCGGACAACGCCCGACCGACCATAAGTTTCCCGCCGAATTTGCCGTCGAAATAATTTTGCTGCCCGAATTTATTGTTGCCGATATTGTTAGTAGCAATAATTCCGCCGCTTCTTATAAAACCGTTGATATTGCGGAGTTCAATAAAAAACTTGCCGAATCCGCTGCCAAAAATGAAGCGTGGGTGAAATTTCCGACACAGGTTATTGCCAAATGGCTGCCGCCGTTTGAAGAATTCGGTTCGCGCCGTGTGGAAATGAATTCGGAATTTGCCGACGTTACGGACTTTTTGAAAGTCGTCGTAACGGACGACCAATACGCCGATGATTCGGTGCGCGGCGAGAAATATTGGGTTGAAATAAAAAAAGACGCGCAAGGAGTTTGGCAAATTGTCAGCGCGAAAAGAGCCTGGATTTGCCAAGAAAATCGCGGACATCAAGATTATTCAATTGCGCCTTGTTTATAATTTTTATCAAAAAAGACCTTTTGTTCAGTTTTTAGAAACTGCTCGATAGTAAACCGACAGTTAAGCAAGCGGTCTTTGACCGCGATTATGTAAAGTCGAGTTTGTCGCGGTCAAAGACCGTTTGCTTAACGGAATTAGTTTTCTGGATAATTTCTAAAAATCTTCTCCGATAAAAGAAAACATTACGCCGTCGTGAATTCTGCCGCCGATGACAAGGCGTTTTCGCAAAATGCCTTCGCGCGTTGCGCCTGCTTTTTCGGCGGCTTTGTGACTCGGAATATTTTCTTTCGCCGCCAGAATTTCAATGCGGTTTATTTCCAAATCTTCAAAAGCCGTTTTTGCCAAAAGCCGGGTTGCTTCGCTGGCAATCCCGCGATTTTGCGCTGAAACGCGAATCCAATAGCCGAGATTGTAGAATTTATGAACATCATTCGGCTGATTTATACCGATTCCGCCGAGAAATTCGTTCGTTTTCGAATCAAAAATCGCAAAGTTGAATTCGGTTCGATTTTCCCAACCTTCGATACAAAGTTTTATAAAATTTTCGCTTTCTTCAATCGTGTAATCTTTATGACACCAGGGCATCCAGCGCGAAAAGTCGCCGCCGATTGATTCAAATGCGGCTTCAAAAAGTTTTTTGGCGAAATCAGTTTCGTATTTTCGCAGGATGATTTTGTCGCTTTTAATCTCGTCTCTCATTTGAATTATCTTGAATATCGGCTTTGCGTTTTTCGAGTTCGGCGAGGCGTTTTTTTTAGTTCGGTAATTTCTTCGTCAAGCTGTTTTTCTTCCGATTCAGTTCGGCTGAGTTTATGAAAAACCGGCGTTACGACCGTTACAGCCGCGATAATTATTGATAAAACTCCGATCAGGCGCGAAATAAAACCCGAATCGCTTTCCGGTTCGAGCCAGATTATATACAGCAGAATCGCCGACAAAATTCCCACGCACGAATAAATCAAATAACGCGACCATAAAAATCTACGGTCAAGTTTTGCCATCGAAATCAAACTCAGATGCGAACAGGAAACGGCTAAAAGCGTCGAAGAAGCGACCAATTTAAAGATAAATTCCTCGCCCGAAGAATTTCCCCAGATCAAAAAAACCCACAAAATCGCTGAAATAACCGCAAAAATAATTCCAGCAACCGGCAAAACTTTCCCGCGTCCCGTTTCAAAATACGCGCCGCACGCCAAACCCAAAATACTCGTGCAGGTGATCGTTACGGTCGTCAGCAAGATTTTCGTTTCAAATTCGCCGAAATCGCCGAAAAGTATGACAAAAATCCCCAGAAGCGCGCTCACCGAAACGGACGCGATAAGTAAGTATAGAAAGATTTTTTTCAGATTTAGGTTTTGCAATTCAGGTAAATAGAAATTGTATTTTTAGATTCTGATAAAATTTATTCTATTTTGCTCGAAAAAGTAAAGAGATTTATGAAAACTTCAAGATTTTGCTATATGCTTTTAATTTCTTGAACTAAAAGACTGGAGCGCGAGCGTCCCGCTTGCATGAGCGCGAGAGCGCGAAAAAGCCTTTGATTGCAATAATCTTGATTTTATTAGGAACGTTTGTTCGTCCTATCGGACTCATGCAAGCGGAGACGCTCGCGCTCCAGTCTTTTAAGAAACATCCAATCTTTCCCGTTCGATTTTCAAACCGTTCAAATTTCCGAGCGCGGCGAGGGCGATGTCTTCGGTTTTGAAAAATTCATTGGCAATCGCTTTGATTTCTTCTATTTTGACGGCTTCGAGTTTTTGCAGGGTTTCTTCGACCGGAATTTGGCGGGCGTGAACCATTTCGTTGTGCGCGAGATTTTCGGCGCGGGCGGCGGTTGATTCGAGACTCAATAAAATCGAAGCGACGGTTTGTTCTTTGGCAAGACCGAGTTCATCCGCGCTCACGCCTTTGCGCTTGATCTTTTTCATTTCGGCGATTGAAAGATCTATCACTTCCGAGAGTTTTTCCGGCGAAGTTCCGGCGTAGATCGAAAAAATTCCGCAGTCGTCGAAAGAATCCGAACTCGCACCGACCGAATACGCAAGACCGCGTTTTTCGCGGATATTTTGCCACAGGCGCGAAGAATTGCCGTCGCCTAAAATGCTCGTCAAAAGCGATGCCGCATAGCGTTTTTCGTCCGCCGAATTTATCCACGGAACGGCGATAATTAAATGCGTCTGTTCAAGATTTTCCTTTTTTTCAAGCAGAATCGGCGCAGAATAGTTCGGTGAATTTTCTACTCCGCCTATTGTCCGTTGTCCGTTGTCCGTTGTCCGTTGCGGAAAATATTTTTCCGCTTGTTCGACAATTTCTTCGTGCGAAACATTTCCGGCGCAGGCGATAATTAAATTTTCGGCGGTGTAATTTTCGGCGTGAAATTTGGCGGCGAGTTCGCCTTTGAAGGTTTTTACGGTTTTTCGCGTTCCTTCGATTGGAAGTCCGAGCGCGTGTTTCGGGAAAAAATCCTTCAGGAAAAGCTCGGTCAGAAGTTCTTCGGGCGAATCTTCGACCATTTTGATTTCTTCGATTATCACGCCGCGCTCGCGCCGCATTTCCTTTTCCTCAAATAACGGATTTGCCAGCATATCCGCAATCAGATCAAAGGCGTTTGCGATCTTGCTATCAACCACCTTGATCATAAATCCGGTTTCTTCGTGCGACGTAAAAGCGTCGAGATTTCCGCCGAGTTTGTCCGATTCGATGGCAATATCGAGTGCCGTGCGCTTTTCAGTTCCCTTAAAAACCGCGTGTTCGATAAAATGGCAGATTCCGTTCAGTTTTTCGGGTTCGTGGCGGGAACCTTTGTTGATCCAAAATCCGAGCGTCGCGCTCCGCACGTCGGGCATTTTTTCGGTGATGATCGTTAAACCGTTTTCAAGCCGTGTCGTTTTGATATTTTCTTTCATCATAAAGTCAAGTTTTAGATTTTACAACCTCCGCCCGATAAAGAAAAGGCAGACCGTAAAAGCCTGCCTTTTGGGAATTTATTTTAGAAAAAAATCAGCTTTCCAATTTCGGATTTTCAACTTTTTTTTCCTGTCCGCCGTTTTCCCCTTTTATCGGCGTAACGGTTTTTTCCTTCGGCGCGGATGTTTTTTCGTTGTCGCCGTTTGAAGTAAGAGAGAATTTGCCGTCTTTCTGTTCGATTCCGATCTGCGAAAGAATGTCCGGCAGACTAAGCCCGAGTGCCTGAAATTGCTGGAGAAGCGAGAAAATCAGATTCGGACTCGTTTGAGCAAAGCGGTTCAAACCCGAACTTTTGCCATCGCCGTTGCCGTTATCAATCATCACGACCTTATCAATCGAACCGAGCGGTTCGGCGATTGCCTTGAAGATCGGCGCGGATGAACCGATGATTTCGGGCAGTTTTTCAAGAATCGTCTGCAGACGCGCCGCATCATTAAATTCGCGCCACGCGGCGGCTTTTTCCTTGATCGCGACGGCTTCCGCCAGACCTTGCGCTTCGATGGCTTTGGCTTGCGCTAAACCTTTTGCCTGCATCTGTTCGGCTTCGGCTAAACCGAGCGCGCGGATTTTTTCGGCTTCGGCGCGACCTTCGGCTTCGATGGCTCTGGCGCGTCCTTCACCTTCGCGTTGTAAGGTTTCCGATTCGGCTTGTGCTTGAGCGATCTGCGCCTGTTTTTTACCTTCGGCTTCTAAAATTGCCGATTCCTGCAAACCTTGCGCCCGCAGAACGGAGGCGCGGCGGTCGGCTTCGGCTTGTTTGATAACGGTTGCTTCGAGTTCTTTTTCCTTACGCAGAACTTCCTGTTCCTGCACGGCAATCTGTTCCTGCGTGCGAATTTTTTCGATGCGGACTTCTTCGGCGACAACTTCCTGTTTTGCCTGCGCTTCGGAAAGCGGACCGGCTTGGCGGGCGCGGGCGCGTTCCTTTTCGATTTCCGCCGAAACCTGCGCTTTTTGGATTTCCGTTTCGCGGTTTGATTGAGCGATCAACGCTTCCGTAGCAAGGCGAACTTTTTCGCCTTCCTGCAATGCAAGCGACGCTTTGATTTTTGAATCGCGGTTGGCTTCCGCTTGTCCGATTTCGGCATCGCGTTTGACTTCCGCCGTTCGGCGTTTACCGAGCGCATCTAAATACCCTTCTTCGTCGGAAATTTCCTGAATCGTCAGCGCGTCGAGTCCGATTCCCATTTTTTCGAGATCGCCCGCCGCTTCGCTCGTCAGTTTATGGGCAAAACTCTGGCGGTCGTTGTTGATCTCTTCAACCGTTAAAGTTCCCAAAATTGCGCGCAGATGCCCTTCCAATGTTTGAAAAACGAGACGGTGAAATTCTTCTTCGGGCATTCCAAGAAAGCGTTCCGCCGCCGCTCTCAAACTCGTGTCGTCGCCTTTGATTTTGACGTTGGCAACCGCTTTGACCGAAACCGGAACGCCTTCGACGGTGTAGGCACGCGTTGTCGTCAGCGGAACAGTGATAACATTTAAGTCAAGATATTCGACCTTTTCCAGAAAAGGCAGAACAAGCGTCGCGCCGCCGCGCACCTGACGATAACCGACGACCGTTCCGTCATCCAGTTTTCGTTTTCGTCCCGAAATTACAGCTGCCTGATTCGGCGAAACTTTGATGTAATGGCGACTGATCAACGTAAATGCCACAACAATCACAATAAAAAAGAAGATTATTGCTCCAACAATAATTAAAAGAGTAGATTCAAACATTTTATTTTCCTCGTTTTTCACTTGCCGTCGGCAAGGCTTTTTTTCCTCTAGGCAGATTTTTTGTAGAAGATTTGCGGCAAGATTTTGATTTTTGCAAACTTTTACCGCAACTGTTCGGATAAAATAAGCCGACAATCACATTTCTGCGCTTTTCCTCTGGTTAATAAACTTGACCTGATTTTAAGTTGAATTTTGCCCGGTTTTCAATGTTTATTTTGAAAAAAGTTTGTAATCCAACATATCTTCTTCCAGACTGACAATCACGGCATCGCTTGTAATATCTTCGATATAAACGGTTTCTCCGGTTTTTATTTCCTTGCCGTTGCGGGCGCGGGCGATCTTTTCGATTCTTTCTTCACCGATCAGACACGAGATCTGTCCGATGCTTTCCGGTCTGATGCCGACGATGACCTGCGCCGTTCTGCCGATCATATCTTCTTCGCTGACCGAACTCGAAGCCTGTTGACTGTACAAAAAATATCCGAAGGCAAAAACCAAACCGCCGAGCATAATTCCGCTGACCAAACCGAAAATCGTACTGACGAGAGTTCCGAAGGCAAATTGGATAAACAGAGCCGAGATAAAACCGAAAGCGGCTAAAAACACGCTGACGACGCGGCTGTCGAAAATCCCGAAACCGTTTCCCGCGTCTAAACCTGAATCAAAATCCAGCGCCTCGAACAGATCGCCGACCAGCAGCGAAACCATTAAAAAGAGAAAACCGATTCCGCCGATTATTAAAAAAATTGTTAATCCGGTCATTTTCCTGCCTCCAAAGATTGCTTCAGATTCCAAATTTCAGATTTCAGATTACCTGAATTCTTTTAATACTGACTTTAATGCGTGTCTATAATCATATTACGAAAGATAATATATTGTAAGTTCCGAAAATAGGATTTATGGCGAAATTTTAACCAAAATATGTCCGCTCCGCTTTTTCCGGCGCAACTTTTTTTGATAAGATAAATTAAATTATCGAATAACGATAATTCAGAATTACTTATAAGTTTGTTAATTGTTCGTTGCTCGTTGTTGCTTTATTTATAAAAGTAACCCGCAACGAACAACCGGCGACGAACAACGAACAAAAAATATGCACATTGAAACATTAAAAGTATTTTGCGATCTGGTCGAGATGCAGAGTTTTTCGCTGGCGGCGGAGCGTAATTTTGTTACGCAATCGGCGGTCAGCCAGCAAATTCGCACACTCGAAGAAAAATTCAAACGCCGTCTGCTCGAACGCGTGCGCGGCAGACGCGAAGTTCGCCTGACGACTTCCGGCGAAGTTTTTTACCGCGAATCGAAAAATGTTCTGGAAAGTTATAATCAGCTCAACGAAAGTATGAGTTCGATGGTCGGCAAGATCAGCGGCGTGGTCAAAGTGGCGACCGTGTACAGCGTCGGTCTGCACGAATTGCCGCCGAAGGTGCGCGAATTTATGACGAAATTCCCTTCCGCCAAAATTGATCTGGAATATTCGCGCACAACGCGCGTGATTCGCGATGTTTTGAACGGCACGATCGAACTCGGCGTTCTGGCATTTCCCGAACCGCGCCGCGGTTTGACGATTGTTCAGATGCATTCAGATCGCCTTGTTTTGATCTGTCCGCCGACTCACGAATTTGCCGAAAGAGAAGAAATAAAAGTTGCGGAATTGCAGGGATTGGATTTTGTTTTGTTCGAGCGCGATATTCCGACGCGCAAGGCGACCGATAAAATTTTGAAATCTTACGGTATAGATGTCCGCAAAGCGGCGGAATTTGACAATATCGAAACGATCAAACGCGCCGTCGAGGTCGGTTTCGGTCTGGCAATCGTTCCGCATGCGTCGGTGATGGATGAACAACGAAATAAACAACTTTCGGTCATAAAACTGGCGGAAAAGGATTGGGTTCGCCCGGTCGGTGTCGTTTATCGAACTGATCGAAACTTATCGCTCGCGGCAAAGAAATTCGTTCAGCTGCTGGAAAAGAAACCGCAAAAAACTTCTTAACAAATTCGGCTTTTAGGTATATTATTGAAACATTTTCAAATCAAGTCTGATTTTCCCTGTAAAACCTTTTAGAAAAGGAGTGTTTCAAAATGAACCTAAAATCCCGAATTGTCGCGCTGATTTTCTCGTCCGTGCTGCTTTTGAGCGTTGTTTTTTCAGTTTGGCTGTTTGCACCGAAAGTCGAATCGGCAAAAGAAGAAAAATCTGAAAACGAACTTGTAAATTATGACATTCGCACCGATCAAACGGTTGAAATCCGCAAAGCGTTTGACGAATTTATCAGGCAAGCAAATAAAACTCCCGAAGCGATTGCGATTGATAAAAAATCAGTAATTGAAGCGGAAAAACGCTTGCGCGAAAAAACGGGATTATTAAAGATCGAAAGAAGCGAAACTTTGGATATTCCGGAAATAATCTCGCCGGAAATCGGTTTAAAAAGCAGGTTTCTGACATCACCCGCCAATACTGAAAGAAGCGAAATCCTGCGCTCGTTTTTGCGGCAAAATTCCGCGCTTTTCGGTTTAAGCGACGCGCAAATTTCCGGACTGAAAACTTCTGCCGATTACGCAAACCCGGACGGAAATCTCGCTTTTGTTCATTTCGCACAAAGAATAAACAACATCCCCGTTTTTCAGGGCGAAGTCAAAGCCGGTTTAACAAAACGCGGCGAAATTATCCGCGTTATCAATAATCTCGCGCCGCATATCTCCGGTGAAAATGTCAGCGATAATTTCGGAAATCCGCAAACGGCTGTTTTTAATGCCGCAGGACATTTAGGCATTTCGGCAAACGAGAACGATTTAAGGATAATCAATTCAAAAGGTGAAAAAATCACTTTTGACCGCGGACAATTTGCCGATCAAACGACGGCTGAAAAAATCTATTTCCCGCTCGCGTCCGGCGTGATTCGTCCGGCGTGGCGCGTGATTTTATGGACAAAAGAATCAGCTTATTATCTGATTGTTGACGGCGCAGAGGGAACGCTTTTGTGGCGCAAAAATATTACCGAAAATCAAACTCAACCGGCGACTTATAATGTTTACGGCAACGCGACGAGTATGATCAAAACCGGTGATAATCCGATTCCATCTACGCCCGGTTGTATTGATCCGAATAATTGTCCGACACCGCCGCTTGTCAACCGTCAAAGTTTTACTTTGATCGGTAATGAACCGCCCTATACATTTAATAATAACGGCTGGATCAACGACGGCGAAAACCGTACGATCGGCAATGCCGCCGAAGCCGGAATTGACCGCTCCGCACCGAATGGAATTGACGATAACGGTTGGGCTTTCGGCGATCCGAACCGCAATTTTGTCTATACATATAATCCCGCACCCGGAAATCCCGCGCCGGGCGAAGAGCCGCTGCCGCAGACGCAGACCTTTCCGCCTTCCCAGTTTCAGCAAGGTTCGATTACAAATGCTTTTTACGCGATTAATCGTTGGCACGATGAAACTTATTTGCTCGGTTTTACCGAACAAGCAAGAAATTATCAAACCGATAATTTCGGACGCGGCGGTAGCGGAAATGATTCGATTTCGGTCGAAGTCCAGGACGGCAGCGGCACGAACGGCGCAAATTTTACGACACCGCCCGACGGCGGGCGACCGCGTTTGCAACTTTTTATCTGGACATTTTCCTCTCCGGCGCGCGACGGCGCACTCGATAATCAAATCGCCGTTCACGAAGTAACGCACGGTTTAACCAGCCGTCTGCACGGCAATGCCAGCGGTTTAAGTTCAAATATGGCACGCGGAATGGGCGAAGGCTGGTCGGATTTTTACGCGATGGCAATGCTGTCCGAACCCGATGACAATTTATTCGGGACATATTCAATCGGCTGTTATTCGACTCTTGGCATTCCCGGTTTTAATTGTTATCACGGAATCCGCCGCTTTCCGGTGGCGGTTAAACGAGTCCTCGGCGCGAATAATCTGCCGCATAATCCGCTGACATTTAGAAATATCGGTCAGGGAAATTGCGCTGCATTCAGCGGTGCGTTTCCGCCGCGCACGACGACCGGAGCATGCGATCAGATTCATAATTTGGGCGAAGTCTGGAATGTTGCGCTCTGGGAACTGCGCGCCTTTTTGATCGAACGGCGCGGCGCGGTCGAAGGCAACCGCCGCGCTCTGCAATACATTACGGACGGAATGAAACTTTCTCCGCTCAATCCGACCGTGCTGCAAAGCCGCGATGCGATTTTAATTGCGGCTACTGTTTCCGATCCGGCTGATTTAACCGCCGTCTGGCGCGGTTTTGCCGTGCGCGGAATGGGATTTTCGGCAAGCATTCAAAACGGCGGAACGGGCGCGAATAACGCGGTTGTCACCGAAGCATTTAATCTGCCGGATTCGCTTTTAGGTACAAAACGGGCGGATTTTGACGGCGACGGCAAAACCGATTTTTCCGTTTTTCGCCCATCCGAAGGAAATTGGTATTTGAATCGTTCGACTGCCGGATTTTCGGTAATAAATTGGGGAATTTCGACCGATATTCCCGCGCCGGGAGATTATGACGGCGACGGCAAAACCGATTTCGCAATTTTCCGCCCGAATGCTGACAGCAATTCACCCGATTTTTATATCCTAAACAGTTTAAACTTTACTTTTTCAGGATATTCGTGGGGTTTGCCCGAAGATATTCCGGTCGTCGAAGATTACGACGGCGACGGTAAATCGGATATTTCGGTTTTTCGCCCGTCAAATTCGACGTTTTATGTTTTGCAAAGTTCTAATGGAAATGTTTTGACATATTTTAGAGTTCCGCCCGGTTTTCGTCCGGTTGCCGGAGATTTTGACGGCGACGGCAAAGCCGATTTTGCCTATTTCAATCAAGGTCAATGGCTTATTTCAAAATCAACCGACAATTATCAATCCGCCGAAATCGTCTTTTGGGGATTAGATTCCGATAAACTCGTTCCCGCCGATTATGACGGTGACGGAATTGATGACCTGGCGGTTTATCGCCCGGGCGACGGCGTTTGGTATATTCGCAAAAGTTCCGGCGGAAATCTTTTTGTTCAATTCGGTGTTTCTACTGACCTACCGGTTCCGGGCGATTACGACGGCGACGGAATCGAAGATATTGCCGTTTATCGAAACGGCACCTGGTATGTTAATAAATCAACTTCCGGGGTTTTGATTTCGCAATTCGGTTTGAGCAATGATTTGCCGATTCCTAAACATTATCTTCCGTAAGTTTGTTGATAAAAAAAAAATTAAACGGAAACTGATTTATTGTAAGCACCAATGGATAATGGATAATGTCAGAAAACTTCTAATGCGAATCAGGAGTTGAAATCTGGCTTTGTAAATCAACAACTTACGAGCCTAATTTTAGCGATAATGATAAACTAAGCACCAATGGATAATTAAAAATGGATAATGGATAATGTCAGAAAACTCTTAAATTCTCTTACATCTGATGTTTAAAGGGATTTTTAGAATTTTCATAATATCTTAAAACTTTTGCTCACCTGCTTAATTGTATAAACCCTTTGTTTTCAACATTGATTTTTTTTAACTCCTGATTCGCATTAATAATTCCGGATAAGAAACTACTTTTCCGCGTCTAATCCGATCCAATTCCCCTGCCAATCGAATTTTTCCAATGCGCCGAAACGCTTTTTATAATCATAGAAAGACGCGCCTTCGTAAGCGTAGCCTTGATAATAAAAGGTTTTATTATTTTTCAGCGCAAATTCGATTTCGATCAGCATTGTTAAAATCCCCAAACTTCGCCGATTTTCTTCCGGTGCAAACATCGCGTAAATTCCCGAAGCCGCGCTTGCGCCGACATCAAAAAAACTTATCGCCAGAAGTTTTTCTTTGTCATAAACGCAGACTTCCCGCGATTCGCACGGAACATCTTTCGGTGAAAACGAAAGAAAATCGAAAATCGAATCGGGAACGCCGTGCTTGAACCGCTGTTTGTGGCGTTCAAACAATATCTCCTTTTCTTCATTGATTTCAATCGGGCGAATTATGATTTGCAAATCCCGGTTTTTTCTTAAAATGCGGCGTTGGCTCCTTGAAACCGAAAAACCGGAAAGCCGGATGCGAAGCGGAATTACGCGGCGGATTTTATTTTGGTAAAATCCGAGATTATACCGAAAAAATTGCGTTCCGAAATGCCGCCAACCGTTTGCCAGAAGAAAATCCAATTGATGCGGCGAGATTTCAAGAGCCGAGAATTCCTCATTGATCAAGGAAAATTTGTCTAAAATGAGAAAATCGTTTTCGAGCATCACAAAAAAAAGGCACAGAAATCAATAAAAAAAGTGAACAATAAAAACTTCCCGCCTATTGTTCACTATTTTTCTCACGAATTTCGCTTAATTTAATTAATTTTTCCGGCTTCAGCGGTTTTTTCCTTTATTACACCGTTTTCAGATTTTTTCACCGAGTCTGATTCTCTTATGTTTTCAGTTACCGGCACTTGTTTTACGGCTTCGACGTGGCGTTTTTCCAGATTTTCCTGCGCTTTAATCATACTGCAACTGCCTTCGAGAATCGCGCCTTCATCGATCACCAATCGCGGTGTTTGAATATTTCCGGCAACCCGCGCCGTGCGTCCGAGTTCGAGTCTTTCGGTTGCAATAATATCGCCGTTGACAGTTCCGTTGATAACCGCCGCCGCGACCTTGACATTTGCATCAACCTGTCCGCTCGAACCGATAATCAAAGTTCCGTCTTTTGACGTAATACTTCCCGTCAGATGCCCGTCAATCCGCAGCATCGCCTGAAAAGTAGTTTCTCCGGTTAAAACCGTGCCGTTGCCGACAAAACCGCTCAAGCGACCTTCCTTAATATCGCGTGCCATTGATTCGCTGTCTGATATGGCATTTCCCGAAGACATATTAATTCCTGATTGATATGTATGTGCCGGCGACTGACTTACCGGTATTGACGGTGTATTTAGTTGTTCGTTGATCGGTTCCGTTTTGGAACTTCTTCCCATTCTAATCATATTATTGCAAACCTCCGCTCGGATCTTTTCGACTCTTAAACCGTTGATTAGATTCGATCAAACAAATCTAAACAAGCTAACTAGTCACTCCCTTTTTTAAGTTGGATGTAATACTGAAATGACGAACCTTCGTATTTTTTCAGCCTGGAAATCTAATGATAAAAGACTCGCACGGTTTATGTCTAGTAATTTCTCTGAATTTGTAAAAATTTATTTAACGTGTCAAACTTCGATGTTCGGAGGAAATGAAAAAAAATTGTTTGTAGAAAGTAAAATAAAAACAAAACTGCTCAAAAAGATGGGCAAAGCGATTCACGATTTTTCGATGATCGAAGAAGGCGATAAAATTATGGTCTGTCTTTCCGGTGGAAAAGACAGCTACACGCTGCTCGATCTGTTGCTCGACACGCAGCGGCGCGCGCCCGTTAATTTTGAGATTCTCGCCGTTAATTTAGATCAGAAACAGCCCGGATTTCCTGAAGAAATTTTGCCCGATTATCTGGAAAACCTCGGCGTAAATTATCGAATCATTGAAGAAGACACATATTCGGTCGTTAAAGAACACGTTCCCGAAGGCAAAACTTTCTGTTCGCTCTGTTCAAGACTTCGGCGCGGGATTTTATACACCGCCGCCGCCAGAGAAAACTGCACGAAAATCGCGCTCGGACATCACGGCGACGATATTATCAACACATTTCTGCTGAATCTCTTTTTTGTCGGGCAATTAAAAGCGATGCCGCCGATTCTGCGTTCCGACGACGGGAGAAATACGGTTATTCGCCCGCTTGCTTATTGTCAGGAAAAAGACATCGAAAAATACGCGGCAGAAAAACAATTTCCGATAATTCCCTGTAATCTGTGCGGTTCACAGCCGAATCTGAAACGCGCCCGTGTCAAAAAATTAATCACCGAACTTGCCGGGGAAATTCCGAATATCCGAAGTTCGATCCTGACCGCTTTGACCAATGTGACGGGTTCGCACCTGCTTGATACGGAACTTTACGATTTCAAGAATTTCGCACCGATCATCAAACAAATTCCGCCCGGACACGGAAGCGTCGAAAAAGAACTCGACGCGGTTTTCGATCATTCCGAGCCGCAGTTTCTTTCGTCGGTTTTTCAAATCAATCAGTTGTAAATTTATTTGCCGCCAAAAGGCGCAAAATTCACAAAATATTTCTTTATACCAAGTTGCTTAAATAAAATGACAATCGTTAAGCAGGCGGTCAAAGACCGCCTGCTTAACGGATAAGTTTTTTTAATTTTATTCCGGCAACTTGGTATTACTTATATTTTTGTGAATTTTGCGCCTTTTGGCGGCTGAACACAAATCTTATGATTTTGAAGCTTTTGTCTCCACACACGGCAGTATCCCGATTTTCTTTGATTTGGCGTATTCGATAACCGCTTCGCGAATCATTTTTTTGGCGGTTTCGACTGAAGCCAATTCGCCGACTTCGACCTTTTTGCGTCCGGCGGGAAGATTTTTATAAGTGCGAAAGAAAAAATCCAGACGTTCGCGTTCAATAGCGGGCAAATCCTCGATTTTTTTGATGTCCGCATAAGTCGGATCAACATCCGTTACCGGAACGGCGATCACTTTATCATCCTGTGCGCCGCCGTCAAGCATTTTTAAAACGCCGATCGGTCTGACAAGAATCAACGCGCCGGATTGAATGGGAGAACGCGTATAAACCAGCACGTCGAGGCTGTCGCCGTCGCCCGCCAGAGTTTGACTGATCACGCCGTAATTTGCCGGATAAACCATCGGCACGGATTGAAAACGGTCAACCACCGCGTGACCGCTCGTTTTATCGAGTTCGTATTTGATAAAACTTCCCGCCGGAATCTCGATCGCCGCCATCACTTCATTCGGACATTTTTTGCTCTGCGGAAAATCGAACGGATGAATCCACTGTTGCGCGTAAACGGAAACGGCGGAAAGGAAAAAAAACAGAATTAAATGCGCCGCGCGTGTTGGAATTTTAGACTTAATTATCTCTTTCATAATTTTTTTACTACGGATTTACACAGACAAACACGGATTTTATTGATTTATCGTCAGATATAATCCGTGTTTGTCTATTGTTTTTGATCTCAGCAATTTAGTCAAAGTCAGAACCGTCTGCGGTAGCGGATGGTTGAAGATTAATAAGACCTCGACAAACGGTTTGAAACATTGAGTTAAACCGTCCGCTACCGCAGACGGTTCTGACCTCTATAACTTATTTTGGCATTAGAATACAAAACGAACGCCGAGTTGCAATTGGCGCGGACCGCCGAAACGGGCGGTTGACGGCGCAAACAACGGAATTCCGGCGTTCGGATCGGACGGCGAACCGTCGGCAAGCGGCGGACCGAATACGCTGATCGCGTCGTTGCCGAAGTTTTTGTTCAAGCTGCGCGTCGCGTTAAAGACTTCCGCCGATAGATCGAGCCGCATTCTTTCGCCGAATTTGAAACCTTTCAACAAGCGCAAATCCAGATTAAAGAAATTCGGCTGGCGAAAAGTGTTGCGCCCGACGACCTGCCCGTTGACAATCGCCCGGTCGTTGTCATCGTTGCTGTCATTTTGCTGATCGGAGCCGATCACGGCAGTATATGGAAAACCGCTGCGCGTGATCAGAACGCCGGAAAGCGTAAAACCGTAGCCCAGATCAACCAAACCGCTGAGGTTGAAATTGTTGCGCACGTCCTGTTTTGAATAGCCGCGTTCGATTGAAAGATCAAAGGGATTGAGCGCGGGTTCTTGCGAAAAATTGCGTTCATTCGAATCGTCGTCAACATTTCTGGCAAGCGTATAATTGACCTGCAATTGATACCGGTCGGCAAACCGGCGCGTCAGCGTCAGCGTCATTCCGTCATACGTCGAATGCGCCGTAGATTCGTTGATCGAAAGCACGCCGATTGCCGGAATCGGTCGCGTCGTCGGAAAAACGGGAACGCCCTGCGCGTTGATGGTCGGCGGAAAAAGATTGCGGTCGGTGCGTCTTTGCAAATTCCAGGTCGAATTGCGAATATAACCGACGCTTAACGCAAAATCTCTGCCGATTTTTTGCTCGACCGTGGCGGAAACCTGAAATGAGCGCGGATTTTGAAAATCTTCATCAAAGCCGAAAACGCGCGGTCTGGCAATAAAGCCTGCGAGATTTGCCGGAATCGTCGTTAAAACCGTCGGAAAGCGAAGAATCGCGTTCGGTCCGCGCAAAAAACAGCCCGGACGATTCGGGTCGGGCGAATTGCGGCAGGCGTTCGGTTCGGAAATATCAATCAACTGCGTCGTAAATCCATCGTTGGTAAAAACTCTCTGGAAAAGATTGGCAGGTGTGCGAGCCGTGTAAATTCCGCTTGAAACGCGAATTACCGTATCGCCTCTGCCGCTTACGTCATACGCAAAACCGAGACGCGGCTGAAACATCTTCAGATCGTTCGGAATACGTCCGGTTTCGGGAATTCCCGGATATTGTCCTTCGGGTTGCGGATTGATCTGAGCTTCGTAGCGAAATCCGGCGTTGACCGTTAATTGCTCGGAAACTTTGATGCGGTCTTGAATAAAAAAGGCAAATTCCTTCTGCGTTCCGCGAAAGAGCGACAGTTCCTGATCGTTCGGCGCAAGCGTCTGGCGATAACGGCGCGGTCGCAGATTGATGTAATTTTCCAGTCCGGTCAAGGTTACGCCGCCCGAAACGCGTGTTTCAAAATCATATCTTCCCTGAATATTCGATTCGCGGCGTTGGCGAACGCGGTTGATATTCGTGTCGAAACCGAAACGAAGCTGATGCGCTCCGCTCGTTACGCTCAAATTGTTGGCAAATTGAAAACGCGTCGTATCGAATTGACGCGGTCTTCCCGGATCGCCGCCGAGTGTGCCGACTCCGGCAATCGTGATATTCGGCTCGTTTGAATTCGGATTTTCAAGCCGATTGTCGGTAGCCACCTGTCCGCGAAATTCGTTAATGATATTCGGACTGATAACCGTTACAAGTGAACCTTTCAGACCATTGCTCGAACCTTCGCGGGTGTAATTAGTGCTTTCCGCCGCCGTCTGACGCGGCGAATCGAAGTTGAAATTCTCGCCGCGCATCCGTGTGTAAGTGTATTGAAAATTGAGCGTGTTGTTTTGATTTAAGATAAAATCCGTGCGACCGAAAACAGCGGTCGGATTATTTGTTCCGCGCTTTTCGCCTTCGAGCGCGGCAAGTTCGGTCGGAAACGGAATGCCCGTCGGACGCGTAAATTCAACAACATACGGCACGCGCAAAAAATTCTGTTCCATACTCAGAAAAAAGAAGGCGCGGTCGCGGGCAATCGGACCGCCGACCGAACCGCCGAGTTGATTCTGCGCGTTGTCGAGTTTGCGGTCAAAAGCATTTGCCGATGTCAGACGGCGATTGCGGTTATAATAAAACGCTTCGCCGCGAATATCGTTTGTTCCCGATTTCGTCACGACATTAACAAAACCGGCGGTCGTTCTGCCGACTTCGGCATTTGCGCCGGAACGCACGACTTGAAATTCACGCACGGCTGATTGCGGAAAAAAGAAAACCGATTCGTTTCCGCCGCGCTGATTGCCCTGCAGAGCGTCATTAAAATCCGTGCCGTCAACCGAAATATTCGAATTTATCGAACGCTGTCCGGCAACGACCAGACCGCTTCTATCGGCTTCCTGCACAACTGCCGGAGTCAATGTTACAAACTCCGTAAAATTTCTGCCGCGAACCGGTAAATCCGAAACGAGTCTCTGCGTAATCACCGAGCCGGTTGCCGAAGTTTGCGAATCGAGAACTTCCGAATCCGCCGTTACATTTACTTCCGCCGTCAGAGTTTCCGGCTGCAAAGTAAGATCGAGCGGTGTTGTTTCACCGACTTGCAAAGTAATATTTTTCTGTGTGTTGGCGGTAAAACCGGAAGCCGTTACTTCAACCGTGTATGTTCCGACGGGCAAAACCCGCGCCGAAAAACGTCCGTTTCCGTCCGTTGTCGCGTTTCGTTCGAGTCCGGTTTCCGTGTTGCGAACCTTCACACTCGCGCCCGGCACGACTGCGCCGCTTGAATCGGTGATCGTGCCTTCGATTGAAGCACTTCCCGCTTCGGATTGCGCCAATGCGGCGGAAATAAAAATAACGCAAACCAGCAAACTGCCGATGCTTAGTTTGAAAATATCGAATAAACTGTTTCGTTTTTGGTTAATTGATCTCATTTAAATACAAATGTCTCCCGTAGATTTAAACTTTTGCTAAAATTATTTGATTGAATAAAGACAATTATGATCGTGCCTAGAAAACTTATTTTTATGCTGAAAATAAAGGCTAATTGTGGGGCGGGAAAGTTACGAAAGATTTAAATAGGTATGAACAATTTGTTAATTATTCTATTTTTCTTTTCTTAAAGCCCGTAAATCAGCCAAATTATCATTTAACTTATGTTACGAATTTCGGAAATTTACCAAGAAAAAGCCCGTCAGACCTGACGGGCTTTTTCTTGGTAAATCTGGTTGGAGAAAAAATTGAATTCGTTTGATTCAATTTTTTCCGAAGGCTTTTTTCGCATCTTTCGGCGCGAAGACTTGATCGTCAATCTTCGTATTATGTTTTACGACTTTAACAATTGTCACGATTTCTCCCATTCCCGGATTTTCCGAAACAACCTTAAAAGGAATCATTACGCCGTCAATTTCCCTGTAATCGGAATAAGTTTCGGTAATCGGGATTTTCTGCGAAGACGTGCTGGAACTGACGGTGGTCGTTCGCTTGAGCGGCAAAAATGTTTTGGTCGAAATATGATAGGTAATTTTGCTCGCTTTTTCGGGTTCGATGACAAAAATATAAACATCTTCATCGCCGACCTTTCCCATTCCGGTAATTTCCGCTTTTTTGATCTTTTCCTTCCAGTTTACAAAACCGTAAAAATCATTATTGAATTTCGCATCTTCGAGGCGTTGCCCGGTCAATGTGTCGGCAGGCGAAAAACTCGTCATATCACCGCCGCTCGTGCCGTTAAAATAATCGTCAATCGTGGCGATTTCCTTGCCCAAAGCTATAACTTTCAGGCTCGTCGCGGCGTAATTCGGAGCTTTGGCAAAGCTTTTCCCGACGGCTTTTAAGCCCTGATGCACAAAATCAATCTCGACGGTCGTTATGCGGGAATTGATTTTTTTAAGATTTTCCGCACCGCCCGAAGCCGCAATGGCTTTTTCCATCAATTCGTCCGCCGTAATTTTCGCGGTAACGTTTTTTTCGGTTTCGCCGACATAGTTAAACGAAAATTCGCCTTCCGGCTGGCTTAAAATTATGCCTTCGAGTTTATTTTCCGCGCCGCGCCGCGCCTTTACGCTGTAAGTATCCGGCAAACTCGGCGAACTGAAAACATTTTTCTCTTTTTCGACCAGCGGATACGGCGGCTGACTGCCGACGACGAGCGAAACTTTGCCGTCAACATCTTTTATCTCGATAAATGCGCCTTTATTTTCTTGTGATTCGTATTTTCCGATTAACTTTTTCGCCGATTCCGAAGATTTTGTTTCTTTTTTCGCGTCGGCACTGACTTTTGTTAGAGTAGCATTTCCCTGCGGTTGCTCAAGAAACGCCTCCGAATCTTTGAAAGTAATAAAAAATCCTTCGGGCGCGTTGGTTAATTTGTATTTTCTGCCTTCGACTTTTTCCAGAATATATGTCGGCTGTCCGGGAACGACGGCAACCAATTTGCCGTCTTCGATTTTTACCTCGACATCAAAACCGGCTTGCGCGAAATTATATTTGCCGATTTCTTTTTTGGCTTCGTCGGAAACCTCCGGATTCGCGCTTTCGTCCTTAAGCTCGCCGAGCATATTTTCCCAGACGATTCCCATCAATTCATTGCCGAGACTCGAAGCCGAAACATTTGTGAGCATTACAAAACCGATGTTTTCTTCGGGAATAAGCGCGACCATCGAATTAAATCCGTCAATATTTCCGCCGTGCTGGACGACGCGTTT
>JBBRVS010000053.1:0-27180 GCA_038246645.1 Pyrinomonadales bacterium | reverse complement strand
GGCGATTCGGCGCGTTATTTGGGACGCAAGTCTTTTTATCAGATCAAGCAGTAATTTATGATAAAATTAAGGTTCGCCGAAGGAGGTTTTTTATGGGACAAGTAACAATCGAAATTCCGCAAAATGTCAATCGCACATATCGCGTCAATGATTCCGAATTCGGCGAACAGCTTCTTAGTGATTTGGAAGAATTCGAGAAAAAAACGAAGTCGGAAAAATCCGCATCAATTATTCCGCCGCGCCGGAATAGTTTAAAGAAAGATTTAGCGGAAGCTGTTGGGATTTGGGCTGATCGTGAAGAATCGGCGGAAGAAATTGCCCGCCAAATCAGAGATAAAAATAATGGAAAAATATGATCGAATTTTCGCCTGACACAAATATTTTCTCTAAGATTTTTAAAGGCGATTCAGCAGTTGCCAATTTTGTCGGGAATCTCGAATGTGCGATTGATACAACAATTTATATCGAATGTTTGCAAGGCTCAAAATCAAATCAAGAAAAACGGATAATAAAGAAAGTGCTGGATAATTTTCCGCTTATTTCTTTTACTCCGATAATTTCACAAACAGCGATTGAATTGATTGATAGTTATTCAAATTCACACGGTCTTCTGCTCGGTGATGCTTTGATCGCCGCCGCTGCGCTTAAAAATGATCTGACGGTTTTGACGTATAACATCAATGATTTCAAATTTATGCAGGATTTGAAATGGCTTAAACCATCTGTCTGAAATTAAAAAAATGAAAATTTTAATCATCGGCGGAACAAAGTTTTTTGGACGGCATTTAATTGATTCGGCGTTACAAAATAAACACGAAATCACGCTTTTTAATCGCGGGAAAAATTACGCTGACGAAGAACTCCCAAACGTCGAACAAATTCACGGCGACCGCAATTTCGATCTGGAAAAATTAAATGACAGAAATTTCGATGCCGTGATTGACACTTGCGGATATTTGCCGCAAACGGTGAGAAAATCGGCGAAAGTTTTTGCTGATAAAGTCGGAAACTACGTTTTTATTTCGAGCGGTTCGGTTTATGCATACGGGATGAAAGCCGATTATGATGAAACGGGCGAAACGGCGAAACTTTCCGAAAAAGAGCGCGAAAGGTTTGAAAATTTCGATTCCGCGCAGGAATTAAACGGTTTGGTTTTGGGCGAAAGTTACGGTGCGTTAAAAGTTTTGTGCGAAGAAGAAGCTGAAAAAGCGATGCCCAATCGCATTTTAAGTGTTCGCGCCGGAATGATCGTCGGCGCGTTTGATTGGACGGATCGTTTTAATTATTGGGTGATGAGAATTTCAAAAGGCGGCGAAATTCTCGCTCCCGGCAGCGCGGAAAATTTTGTTCAATTAATTGACGCACGCGATCTGTCCGATTGGATAATAAACGCAATCGAAGAAAATGAATCGGGAATTTTTAATGTAACGAGCAAATCGCTCGATCTGACATTCGGAAAAATGCTTGATGAAATGAAACTTGCAACGAAAAGTGATGCAAAATTCATCTGGGCTGACGAAAAATTTTTAACTGAAAACAAAGTTGCGCCGTGGAGCGAAATGCCGTTTTATTTGCCCGAATCCGATGAAGAAACAAAGAATTTTCTGACGATGAATGTTGATAAAGCGTTGGAAAAAGGTTTGAAATTCCGACCTTTGAGCGATACGATCTTAGAAACTTTTAACTGGCGAAAATCACAGGATTTTGAAATGAAAGCCGGAATTTCTGCCGAAAGAGAAACGGAATTGGCGGCTAAATTGCGCGGCGAGTAAATAAAACTATGGACATAATTACGCAACCTTATTTCGGTCTGGCAGTTTTTGCCGTAAGCTACATTTTGAGCCGGATCATCAACGAACGCGGTTTGAAAATGTTGAACGCGGAAGAAAAAGCGCGGTTGATCGACGGTTTTTCGACTTACAGAGTTTTCAGCTCGGTAGCGGTTATCGTCGTTCTCGCACTCTTGATCGTTTCCGAAAGGTTTCTTAAACAATTGCCGCCCGAATATAATTTGGCGTTTCCATTGGCTATTCTCTCCGTTTTATTTTCGCTCAATTTTATCGGTTACAAAAAATTGACGACTTTGAATCTTCCGGGACAATATCTGAAAATTTATCTGGTCAGTATTTTTGTTCAATTTTTCGGAATTCTTTTTCTGTTTGCGCCGGTCTTTATCAATGTCTTCAGCAATTTTTCAAAATGAAACGAGTTATAGTCATCGGTTCGGGCGGCGCGGGAAAATCTACTTTTTCGCGCCGCCTCAGTGAAATAATGGGAATCGAAGTCGTTCATCTCGATAAAATTTATTGGCTGCCGAATTGGAATGAACCTTCAAAAGCAGAATTCGAGAAAATCCTCAAAATCGAATTAGAAAAGCGCGAATGGATTATGGACGGGAATTTTAAATCCACACTCGAAATGCGGCTTGAAAAATGCGACACGGTGATTTCGTTCGAACTTCCGCGCACGGTTTGTATTTATCGTGCCTTAAAAAGAATTTTCAAATATAGAGGCAAAACGCGTCCCGATATGGGCGAAGGCTGTGCGGAGAAAATTGATCCCGAATTTTTGATGTGGGTTTGGAATTTTCCGAAAAAAGATAAACTGAAGATCGAAAAAGTTCTGGAGAAATTCGACGGAAAGGTGAAAATCATTCGTTTGAAATCGAAAAGCGAAGTGGAAGAATTTTTGAAAATCATTCAGCCGCAAAAAGGCGCAAAATGCACAAAATGATTTTCTGTGTTTTTTGCGCTTTTTTGCGGCTGAGATTTGTTTCTGAAATAATTTATTCGCCTTCTTTCGGCAGATATTTCGGCACGCCCGACACATCAATTTTCAACTGCATCGCGACGTTTTTCCATTTGTCTTTTTTTTCATTGAAATAAACGTAAGCGAGATCAATGCCTTCGCCGTTGACTTTTACTTCCCATGTATTTTCATAACCGGTTGGCGCGGCTTCGACCGATTCGATCTCTTCAAGCCGGATTGATTTATCATCGCACAGCGCGCAATGATGTTTGATCTGCGTTTTTTCCTTTAAAAGCAAGACGGCGCGTTCCGCCTGATCTTTTGTAATATAAGCGGCTTGATCGGCAAACGCCGTCAGCGTAAATGTTAGAACTAAAATAAATACCGCAATTTTTCTCATAATTTTTCTCCAATGTGTTTTTTAGAATTTCCGACAAAAATTGACGATTTACAAAGAAGTTCTTGCCGAAAATTCTTCGACTATTGTAGCTCAAATATGATAAATTTTAGCAGTTGATTAAAGAGGAAAATATGTTTTTTATTATCGGAACAAAGTTTTTCACATTCGGTTCGGGCAAAACGGATGAAACGATCCGCTGTTCACAATGCGGAGCTTTGACGCAATTTACCGAAAAAACCGGAATGCGCTTTATCACGCTCTTTTTCATCATCCCGACAATCCCGATCAGCGGCAAGAAAAAAATGATCGAATGCCCGAACTGCAAAGCGCGATTTCAGACCGAATAATTAAGTTTGATAAATCTGAATTTATTATTAACATTACCAACAGTCTTGTTAAATAACAGTAAGTTTTTTGTTTTGATTGATTGTCAGTAAGGTTTAGGTCAAAATAGTGATTGAGATGAATAATTTACAAATTTTAACCGGTGATAGTTTCAAACTTTTACCAACTATAGAGGCTGAATCTGTTCAATGTTGCATAACATCGCCGCCGTATTGGGGATTGCGCGACTACGAGCATCCGGCACAGATTGGAGCCGAGTCATCACCGGAACTCTATGTTGAAAATCTTACAGCGATTTTTCGGGAAGTTCGTCGTGTGTTACGAAAAGATGGAACATTGTGGCTTAACGTCGGCGACGGTTACGCCAGAAACGGTGGAACAGGCAGTCACGGACCAAATGCCGTCGTCGGCAATACGAAAAAACTGATTCAGAAACGGAATTGTAAAGTTCCTGATTGTTGGGGGCTTAAAGACAGGGATTTGATAGGTTTGCCCTGGCGCGTCGCTTTTGCTTTGCAAGCGGATGGTTGGATTTTGAGGTCGAAAATCACCTGGATAAAAAAGAACGCGATGCCTGAAAGTGTCAAAAACCGACCGACAAATGCGACTGAAGAAGTTTTTATGTTTGCCAAATCGCCGAAATATTTTTATGACCCAAACGGCTTCAGAGAAAAAAGCGGCGCAAATCTTCGAAATCATTGGATACTTGGTCCCGATTCAAGCCGAAACGGACATCCTGCGACTTTCCCGCGCGAACTTGCCAGACGTTGCATTCTACTCGGTTCGCGGGAAGACGATATTATTTTAGATCCGTTTAGTGGTTCAGGAACTACCGGGGTTGCCGCGAATGAATTAAATCGCAAAGCTATTCTCATTGAGCTAAATCCAACTTATGCCGAACAAAGTAAAGAACGTACAATGATAATTCAGCCACAACTTCAATCTTTGACTATAAATGCAAACTAACCCGAAGAAATAAATGTATGCCCAGAAAATCAGGCTCAAAACAGTTAATTCTTGAATTCTTCTTGCAAAATATCGGCAAAGTACTTGAATCAAAAGATATTCAACGAGCAAGCGGCGGCGCGGTTGAGTGGGCGCGTCGGGTTCGTGAACTGCGAAACGAAGAAGGCTATCAAATTCTATCTCATAAAGACCGCGCTAATTTAAAACCGAACCAATATCTTATGAAAACCGACAAACGAGTGCCTGCTTTTGCCCGCGGTATTTCCAAAGAAACCCGCGCCCGCGTTCTCGAAAGAAACGGATATACTTGCCAAATGTGCGGTGTTGCGGCAGGCGATCCCGATCCGCTCGGCGGAAATCGAACCGTCCGGTTAACAATGGGACATATAATTGATAAATCAAAAGGCGGCGAAGATACTTTGCAGAATCTACGGACGGTTTGCACAAATTGTAATGAAGGCTTGCAAAATACAGCGATGCCAAAACCAGACCAAATTCACTTGCTCGCTCAAATTCGACGTGCAACGATCAATGACCAAAAAGCAGTATTAAACTGGTTACTTCAAAAATTTGATTTAGAAGCCAAGAAAAAAATCAAAAATTAAGTTGATCTAAAGCGGTATAATTTTACTTTTATGAAATGGCAAAACGGCGAATTTGCGATCAGCACGGACGAAAATCTTCTGCAAATTGATGCGATTCATAAATTTTTGACGGAAGAATCTTACTGGGCAAAAACGCGCACGAAAGAACAAACTGTTACGGCAATAAAAAATTCCTTGCCTTTTGGTGTCTATAAAGGCGAAAATCTAATTGGCTTTGCGCGCGTCGTGACCGATTACGCGACATTTGCATACCTCGGCGATGTTTTTATTTTAGATGAGTTTCGCGGAAAAGGTTTGAGCAAATGGCTGATGGAAGTAATTATCAATCATCCGGATTTACAAGGCTTTCGCCGCTGGGTTCTGGCAACCAAAGACGCGCACGCGCTCTACGAAAAATACGGTTTTACCGAACTGAAACACCCGACGCGCTGGATGGAAAAAGCCGCACCGGATGCCTATTAATTTTAGTCATTTGTCCTTCGTCCTTTGTCCTTTGTAATATTACACTTGGATATTCTCAATCAACCAACGAATGACAAAGGACGAATAACCAAGGACAAAATAAGAAAATAATGGAACAATCGCAAATCGCAAATCGCAAATCGCAAATCCAGAAGCGTCCGCTTGCGCTCATCATCGTTGACGGTTGGGGACATTCGCCGCAGAAACAGGGAAACGCGATTGCGCTGGCGCATACGCCGTATTTCGATGAGATTTGGGCGAATTATCCGCACACGCTTTTGGCTTCGGCGGGTTTGCGCGTCGGTTTATCGCCGGATGCGCCGGGAAATTCCGAAGTCGGGCATCTTAATATCGGCGCGGGGCGCATTGTGCAGACCGATGTTTCGCGCATTTCAAATGCGATCAAAACCGGAAAGTTCTTTGAAAACGAAGTTTTAAAAAATGCTTTTGCCAAAGCCAAACTCAATAATTCATCGGTGCATTTGATCGGTTTGCTGTCGGACGGCGAAATTCATTCTTCGCCCGAAAATCTTTTTGCCCTTTTAAGAATGGCAAAAAATGAAGACGCGAAAAACGTCTATGTTCACGCGATTTTAGACGGGCGCGACGTGCGCCAGCGAACGGCGGATATTTATCTCGAAATGCTGGAAATCAAGCTCGGCGACATCGGAATCGGCGAAGTTGCGACGCTTTGCGGGCGTTATTACGCAATGGACAAGGACGAAAACTGGGAACGCACGGCGCGTGCCTTTACGATGCTCGTTCATTCCGAGGGCGAACACGCTTTGGACGCGATCACGGCGATTCGCAATTCGTTTTTACGCGGAATTTCCGACGAATTTATCCAACCGATCATTCTGGAGAAAAATCCCGGCGAACCCGTCGCGACCGTCAAAGACGGCGATGTCGTGATTTTTTTCAATCATCGCCCGGACGGAATGCGCCAACTCGTGAAATCTCTGGCGGTTTCAAATGCCGAAGAATTCAGAAAACCGAAGATCGAAGCCGTCTGCCTGACCGAATACGACCGCAGTTTTCATCTGCCCGTCGCCTTCAAACAGGAAAACGAGGAAAATGTGCTGGCAAAGATTTTTGCCGAAAACGGCGTGCTGAACTGCCGCGTGACCGAAACCGAAAAATACGCGCATATCACATATTTTTTCAACGGCGGAAATGATCTCGAACATCCGTGCGAACAGCGCGTTTTCGTGCCTTCGATCAAAAATCCGTCGTATGAAATTCAGCCGGAACTCAGTTGTTTCAAGGTTACTGATAAACTTTTGCGAAGCCTCGAAGCCGATGAAAACGACGTTTTTATTGTCAATCTCGCTTCGAGCGATATGGTCGCGCACACGGGAAACTTGGAAAAAACCATCGAATCGGTGCAGTTTGTTGATACTTGTCTCGGCGGAATTCTCGAAAAAGTGCGCGAAATGAACGGCGTGGCGATCATCACTTCCGATCACGGAAACTGCGAAGAAATGGCGGATCTCTTAACGGGCGAATCCAACAGCGCACACACCGCAAATCCTGTCCCGTTTATCTTGATTGACGAAAGTGCCAACGGCTTAACTCTGCGCGAAAACGGCGCACTCGAAGACATCGCACCGACGATTCTCGGAATTTTAGGACTCGAAAAGCCCGTCGAAATGACGGGCAGAGATTTGCGCGAGATTTGATTTATGATTAAAGAAATCCGATACAAAAACTTCAAAGCACTGCGCGATACGACTTTGCCGCTCGGACGTTTTACGCTGATTGTCGGGGCAAATGGAACGGGTAAAACTACAGCAGTAAAGGCTTTAAGTCAAATTGAGAAAATCAATGAAGAAAGTTTTGTAAATAATTTAACAAAAGGATTGAATGAAACGACGGATCAAATTCAAATAGAAGTATTTTGGAATGACTTTAGTCATCGCAGAACAGTATTTAGTAAAGAAATTCCTGTAAATCATTATATTGACAAAAATCAAAATATACTTGGCGGAACGAGCGGATCATTCGCAAATTCTCTTGATTTGACTTATAAACATAAAGATGAAGCTGATGCAGTAAGAAGGTTTAGATTATTTGCGCTAAATACTGAAAAAATTGTGAAGCCTACTAATCTAAAACCTAATATCGAATTAAATTCTGATGGAGAAAATCTAGCTGGAGTTCTTTGGCAAATACAAAGTTCAGAACCGGAAGTTTTTGAAGCATTAAATAGAGAACTTCAACATTGGTTTCCAGATTTTGACAGAATTGTATTTGAAATTCCCGAAGATGGGAAAGTTTCTTTTTTGTTTAGAACAACTTACGGAAAACACAAAATCAAAGCTGAAGACCTTTCTGATGGAACTTTGCTTGCTCTGGCTTATTTGACGCTTGCTTATTTGCCGAATCCGCCGAAAATTGTTGCTTTTGAAGAACCCGAAAAAGGAATTCATCCACGCCTTTTGGAAAATATTCAGGAAGCAATGTATCGGCTTGCATATCCTGAAAATTACGGTGAAAAACGCGAACCCGTGCAGGTCATTGCGACAACTCATTCGCCTTATTTACTTGATCTTTACAAAGATTTTCCCGAAGAAATCGTCATTTCGAGCAAAGATAAAAAAGGGGTGCATTTCGAGCGTTTGATTGATAAGCCACATTATGAAGAAGTTTTGCTAGACGCGCCTTTAGGGGAAATTTGGTATAGCGGAATTCTCGGGGGCGTTCCTGCCAATTTATGAAAATTGCTTTTTTTAGCGAATCTACGGCTGATGAATCGGCTCTCAGAATTTTAGTTGCGGGAATATTAGACGAAGAAATTGAAGAAACCGATTTACCGAATAGATTGCAATACAGAAGTTCGTCGCATCTCGACAGAGATTTGCCGTCTGTTATCAATGGTGTTTATTACAATTCAAATGCCGATGCTTTCATTGTCGCTTCGGATTCAGATGATTTACCCGTTCATATTGCTGAACACGAAATAAAAGAAAACGAAAGATGTCGTCTGTGCCGATTGCGAAAAGCGGTAGAAACCGCGCTTATCAAATTAAAGGAAGTTGCCGGAAGGGAAATGTTGAAAGTTGCAATAGGCGTTCCCGTTCCCGCGATTGAAGCTTGGTATCTAATCGGAAAAAATCCGCACGTTTCCGAATTTACTTGGATTCGCAAACAAAATGGTGAGAACATTACTTACGACAGAATGCGGTTAAAGGAACAAGTCTATGGAACAATTCGTCCTTCGCTACAATTGGAAACCGAACGTGCAATAGAGGAATCGAAAAGAATCGTTAAAAATGATTTGTTAAAAAATCTTGAAGAATCATTTCCTTACGGATATGGTAAATATGCCGATGAAATCAAAAGTTGGAAAAGTTAAAGTAATCATATTTATTGGGATTATTTTTATTCTGAGTTCCTGTTTTTCTTCCAATCAATCTGACCAAAATGTAAATAAACCTTTTGAAATCGAAACGCCGAAAATTGACTTATCGAAACCTCTGGAGATTTCCGAAAAACCGGAAGATGTCGAACTCGCGAAAAAAATTGATGAGATCATCGAACAAAGCGAATTTTCAAATGCTCGTTGGGGCGTTTTTGTCGTCAGTTTGAAGGACGGAAGAGTTTTAGCTGCAAAAGATGCGCGGAAACTTTTTACTCCGGCTTCGATTCAGAAAACGCTCACGGCAATCGTCGCGCTCGACAAGCTCGGCGCGGATTTTCGCTGGAAAACCCGCGTTTATGCCGGAAATAAAATAGAACCGGACGGCAGCTTAAACGGCGATCTGATTCTTTACGGCGAAGGCGCACCGGATTTTGACACGGAAAATCTTAACAATTTGGTCGAACAGCTTCGCGCGAAAGGTTTGAAAAAAGTTACGGGAAATATCACCGGCGACGAGAGTTTTTTTAAAGGCGATTCGCTCGGCGACGGCTGGGTTTGGAATGATCTGCAATGGTATTACGGCGCGGAATCGAGCGCACTGACGTTTAACAAAAATCTCGCCAAGCTCGAATTTGACGGCGCGGGAAATTTTTTAAAGGATTCGTCAAATACTCTGCAAGTCAAGAGCGATCTGCTGCCGAAAAATGCGGGCGAAAGAGATTCGTGGGGAATCAAGCGCGGTTTGTCGAACAACGAAGTTTACGTCTGGGGAAACAGCGGCGCGACCACGGCGCAACTTGCCGTTCATAATCCGGCAATGTGGGCGGCAAAAAGTTTGAAGGAAACTCTTGAACAAAAGGGAATCATCGTCGAAGGCGCGGCAAGATCCGCCGATTGGAAATCCGCCGAAAAATTCGATCCGGCAAATGCGTTTGAACTCGCGTCGGTGCAAAGCAAAACTCTCGCGGAAATCGTGCGCGATATGAACAAAAATTCGGTCAATATTTACGCCGAACTGCTTCTGCGCGTCCTCGGAAAAAATTACGGATACACCGCGCCGGATGAAAACAAAAGTCTGCAAAAGGTGCGCGGCGACGATCTGGCGGGAATTGCCGTGATCGAGAAATTTTTAACGGAAAACAATGTCGCCACATCGGAAATCGAAATTCACGACGGTTCGGGATTATCGAGATTAAATTTCATCACGCCCGAATCTTTCGGACGCGCATTCGTTTATGCCGCGCAATCGAAATTTGCCGACACGTTTGAAAATTCTCTGCCCGTTGCCGGAACTGACGGAACGCTTGCCGGAAGATTATTCGGTTCGCGCGGAAAGATTATGGCAAAAACCGGCTCGATCTCTTATGTCAATTCGCTCGCCGGTTATGCCAAAAGAAACGACGAAGTTCTTGCGTTTGCAATCATTTGCAACAACGCGACAAGAAAGACCGATCTATCGAAAGTTGTTGATACAATTGCAGAGAGTTTGCTTAATACTAAACAAACAAACTGATTTTAGTTTATAATTCATTTACTATTTTCGGAGGTTTCTTCAATGAATAAGGAAAAGATAAATAAAATTTACGGAGATGACCCGCGAGAAATGCCGCTGTATGGAATTACGCAAGCGGCTGATTATATTAAAGTTCCGGTAAATACTCTCCGTTCCTGGATTCGCGGAAGAAAATATCGTGTCGAAAATGGCGGAATCCGATTTTCTTCTCCGGTAATTCATCTTCCGAAATCCGATCTGCCGATGCTTTCCTTTATGAATTTGATCGAAGCTCACGTTCTCAAAGGAATCAGAAAGGTTGAAAATATTCCTTTTTATAAAGTTCGGGATGCGCTTGCTTATATCGAAAGAAAATTTCAATCAAAACATCCGTTAGCCGATCATAACTTTAAAACCGACGGGGTTGACTTATTTATCGAACATTTAGGACAAATAATAAGCGTTTCTCAAAGCGGGCAAATCGCAATTCGGGAAGTTATCGAAGATTATCTGCGAAGAATAGACCGAAATCCCGATAAAACGCCAATACGTCTTTATCCTTTTATTCAAAAAAATTCGGAAAAAAATGAACCGAAGGTAATTTCGATAAATCCTTTGGTTTCTTTCGGTCGTCCCGTATTGGTCGGAACGGGAGTTCCGACAGAAATTGTCGCAGAAAGATTTCACGCCGGAGATTCACTCGGAAATTTGGCAGAAGATTATGGCACAACGGAAGAAAAAGTCCTCGAAGCAATCAGATACGAATATAAAAAAGCGGCTTGAGAACACGATTTTCTTTTTGGACAGATCGCTCGGAGAAAAAACGGTTCCGACTGCTTTGAAGGAATTCGGTTTGAATGTCGAGAATCATTCCGATAATTTTGCTCAAGATGCGCCTGATATTGAATGGCTTGAAAAATGCGGTGAAAACGAATGGATTGTAATTGCCAAAGACAAAAATATTCGGAAAAATCTGCTCGAACGACAGGTTTTACTCAATTCAAATGTTATCGCATTTTTCCTGACAAGCGGAGAATATACCGGCGAAGAAATGGCTGAAGCAATAATTTTCGCACTTAAAAGAATTACCAATCTGATTCAAAGTCAAAAGAAACCTTTCATTGCCCGCATTAATTTATCGGGAAAAGTAGAACTCTGGATTGACCACAAAGGAAACGATCATTTAACGAAAAAGAAATCCAAAAAAGAAAAACAGCCAGAATAGAATCATCACGAAAAGAGGCAAAATTGATAATAAAACACAGCCGAGATTTGCCCACGATTCCTGATTCCAGGTGGATGGTTCGGGGCAACTCGGGCAAAATTCCTTGTTTTCCAGAAAAGGACGTTTGCATTTCGGGCAGATTTTCAGTTTCACCGTTTTTAGAATAGCAAAAATTATCAAAATTCGAGTAGTGGACAACCGCTTTCTAACTTGATACGCTTTCATTCTCAAATTTCAAATGACAGGAAAATTTATTGGTAAAAAATGGTTGAAGAATTTGTTTTCGACAATACGGAAGAACGCCGCAAAACACGGCAAAACGGAGTCGGTTGGGTAGAAGTTATCGTCGGTTCGATGTTTTCGGGAAAGAGCGAGGAATTAATTCGCAGACTTCGGCGGGCGCAGATCGCGCGGCAGAAGGTTCAGGTTTTCAAACCGAAAATTGACGACCGTTATTCGATTGAACAGATCGCATCGCATTCGGGAATGACGCATATTTCAAAACCCGTGATGACGGCGAAGGAATTAATGGCGCAGATCGAAGAAGATACGGAAGTTGTCGGGATTGACGAAGGACAGTTTTTTGATGCGGGAATCGTTGATGCGGTCAATGAACTGGCAAACAGCGGAAAGCGCGTGATCGTCGCCGGTTTAGATCAGGATTATACGGGAAAACCGTTCGAACCGATGCCGCAGCTTCTTTCGGTCGCCGAATTTATCACGAAAACTCACGCCATTTGCGTCAAATGCGGTTCGACCGCCAATTATTCACAGCGCACTTTTGAATCAAGTGAGCGAGTCGAAGTCGGCGCAAGCGGAAAATACGAAGCCCGCTGCCGCCAATGTTTCGTGCCGCATTCGGATAAACCGACGGAGTTGTAAAGCGGGAAAAGTTTAAAAGTGAAAGAGTGAAAAAGTTTTTTTTGAAATGAATTTGCTGTAACTTGTAATTTTCAAATTCATTTTTTAACATTTTTAAATGTCCGAAAATTCTGAAAAAAGCTCGCTCGAAGATTTTCCGTTTTCTTTCCGAACATATAAAAACGGCAGTGTTTCCGTTTTTTATAAAGAAAGGGAAGTTACGATTTTAAAGGGAAAAAACGCCGAAAACTTTTTGTCTAAAGTTGAAAGTCGAGATGATTTGCAGGCGCAAATGGTGATGGCAAAAATTACCGGAAATTTCAAACGCGGCAATGAACGCCAAGCAAAGATAAAAAGTGAAAAAGTGAAAAAGTGAAAAAGTAAGGTTCTTTTCGAGAAAAACTTTTCCACTTTTAAACTTTTAAACTTTTTTTACTTGACGATTTCGGTTGAATAAAGAATCGCTTGAAACTCACCGGCGTGTTTCTCGAAATTGCTGCCTTTGGTCGAGAGCATTAGATTAAGCATTTGCAGTTGACCGCCGTATTTGCGGAAGGCAAGCCATTGATGACGCTGCGGACCGCTTTTATCATCAGGCGCAGATTCGATAAATTCGACACCTTTGATGCCGTCAATTTCCGTGTATTTTACATTTTTGACCTCGCCGTTTTTCATCCGTGTAACTGCGGCTTCATAATTTGCATTTGTGCTGACATCCGCCGGAAAATTATCTGCCAGCGGCGAAATGCTGACGATCAGAAAAGCATTATCCGGCGAGCCGTAATTCAATAAATTTCTGTCCTGAGAGAGCTTTTTCCAGCCTTTCGGAAGTTTCCAGCTTAAACCTTGTTCGTCCCATTTCAGCGCGTCGCCCGTCAAAAGCGCGGATTGTTCACTGCTTAATGTGGCTTTTTCGACTTCCGACGAGTCGGAAGTTTTTTTATCCGGCGCGTTGGTCGAGTTTGACGCGGCGGTGTTATCCGAAGTCGAACCGACTTCCTTTGAGCCTGAAAATCTTTCGGCTAAATTGCAAAACGAAAGCGCGAACATAAAAATACCCGTCGAAATTAAAATTTTCATAAAAATTGTCTCCTTTTCTTTTTGAAAAAACAGATTATTGTTACCGCAATTGACAAAAAAATCAACAAATATGCCGAAAAAGTTTTAACAAGAGTTCACGAAATTTGAAAATCTGTTGGAAATCAATTGATTGATAGATTATGATTAACAAAAGCAGTTAAAAATTTACTTCTAAAAAAAACGGTGAATAAACAATTTACGGCAATAATTTTATTGAATGTCCTGGCAGGATTACTTTTTTCCTGCGGCGAAGGTGTTCGTCTGTTGCCGTTTCCGAGTTCCGAAATTACCGGAAATTTACAAACGGAATTAAAAAGCGATAATAAAATTCCGTATCAGCCGAATATTCATCGTTTTGAAACCGATCAGCGGAATTTTCAAAAAAAGAGTCAGCGTGATACTCCGCAAAAATTATTATCGGATGAATATCAAAGTTTAGATAAAATATCGCTTCTTTTTTCACAAAATCATTATAAAACCCGGACTTTAGCGGAGTTCAAACACTTTAGATCGAATCTTTTTTTTGAGTCCGAAGGCAGCCGCGCTCCGCCTTTTATGTCCTGAAATAATTTATAAATCATCACTACTTAAAGAAACTTCAAGTCTTTTCAAAAAAGTTCTTGAAACGGCTAGATTGTATCTGTTTGAATAAAACAAACAGTTTTTTTTGGAGAAACACAAAATGCACACGCCTGCTTTATTTACCGAGTTGCTGATAATTTTTCTGGTTTCCGTTCCCGTTGCTTTTCTTTGTTTGCGGGTAAAACTGCCGCTTCTGGTCGGGTTTATGATTACGGGAATTTTGATCGGACCGTATGGTTTGGGACTGATCAAAGAACTCGAAGCCATCGAGATTTTAGCGGAAATCGGGGTTGTTCTGCTGCTTTTTACGATCGGTCTGGAATTTTCTCTGCGCCGTCTGCGCGAGATGAAACGGCTCGTACTGCTCGGCGGCGGCTTGCAGGTCGGTTTGACCATTGCGGCAACGACCGCGGTTGCGCTGCTTTTCGGACGCAGTTTGAATCAATCGGTTTTTTTCGGGTTTCTGCTCGCCCTGTCCAGCACGGCGATTGTTTTAAAGAGTTATGTTGACCGCCGGGAAGTTGATGCGCCGCACGGACGCGCCGGTGTCGGAATCCTGCTTTTTCAGGATATTTCGATTGTTTTGATGATGCTTCTGGTGCCGATTCTCGGCGGAAAAGATGCCGCATCCTTCGGCGCAATCGCCCTGACGCTCGGCAGTTCTTTGCTGGCTCTGGTTGTAATTGTCGTTGCCGCCTGGTTTTTCGTTCCCGTTCTGCTCAAACACGTGGTCAGATTGCGAAGTCCCGAAGTATTTCTGTTAACGGTTGTTTTGCTCAGCCTGGGAACCGCCTGGGTTACGTCGCAATTCGGGCTTTCGCTCGCTCTTGGAGCCTTTATCGCCGGAATGGTTTTGGCTGATTCCGATTACAGTCATCAAATCACGGCGGAAATTTTGCCGTTCCGTGATGTTTTTAACAGTATCTTTTTTGTGTCAATCGGTCTGCTTTTATCGCTCGGCGCGTTGTTTGAAAATATCACGACCGTTTTGCTCTGGCTCGCTTTTTTGTTTGTCGGAAAGGCTTTGATTATCTGGGCAGTCGTGCAGTTTCTGGGTTTTCCGCAGAGAATTTCAGCGATGACGGCAATCGGTCTGGCGCAGATCGGGGAATTTTCGTTTGTTCTGGCAAAGGTCGGCAGAGGCGTAGATTTACTGCCCGATACGGATTATCAAAGTTTTCTGGCGGCAACGATTATCTCGATGATCGCTACGCCGTTTATGATCGCCGCCGCGCCGCGTTTCGGCTATTTTATTCAAACGTTTATGAGCGACGGGAAAGCGGAGGAACCGGAAGAAAACGCCGAAGAAGATATTCATCTGACATCGAGCGGAGGTTTGAATAATCACGTTATTATCGTCGGTTACGGGTTGAACGGACGCAATCTGGCAAGAGTTTTACGTGCCGTTTTAGTGCCTTATACGATCCTGGAACTCAATGCTGATGTTGTCCGCGAGGCGAAGGAAAAAGGCGAGAAAATCAATTTCGGCGATGCGACGCGGCGCGAGGTTTTAAAACACGCCGAGATTGAGAAAGCCTCCGCGCTCGTTCTGGCGATTTCCGACCCGCAAGCCGGACGCCGGGCGGTAAAAAATGCGCGGCAATTGAGCGAAGATATTTATATAATCGTGCGGACGCGCTATATTTCGGAAATTAACGAACTGCTCGAACTCGGCGCAAATGAAGTGATTCCCGAAGAATTTGAAACGAGTATCGAGATTTTCTCGCGTGTTTTGCAGAGATACGGCGTGGCGCGGAATGTGATTGACGAGCAAACCGAAAAGATTCGCGGACAGGCATATATGATGCTGCGTTCGCCTTCGGTTTTGCCGCAAATCAAGATGTCGAATCTGAATGCGGCACTTCGGGCGGCGACGACCGAAACTTTGAAATTAAACGCAAATTCTCCGGTGATCGGTAAAAATCTCGGCGAAGTTGATCTGCGCGGACAGACGGAAGTAACAATTATCGCCGTTTTGCGCGACGGAACGACGCAGGTAAATCCCGGTGCAGAATATACTTTAGAGGAAAATGATTCGGTTATTTTGCTTGGCGAATCGGAAAAAATCGAGAAAGCCGTAAAAGTTCTGCAGCCTGATGAAGATAAGTAACAGAGATTTAATAAACTGCCCCACTAAGAAAAGTCTCGAAAATTAGATTTTGCCACCAAGAAAGTACGAACCAAAGTTGAAAAGAGTTTGATATTAGCTTCTAAACTTAGCGGATTTCGCATTTTGGTAATAAAAAATTTAATGGGGTAGGTTATTAAATCTCTTTTACTAAAAGAGAAGTTGATTCCGAATAGAATCTTTTCTCCTTTGTGATTTATTTTTTTGAGTGCTTCGGTAGGGAAGCACTCCGACGATGTGGCACTAAACAGTATAATCTTTAATTATAAAAAAATAAACCTTTTTGATGAAATGTTTTAAAATGTTTCATAAATGTTAAAAAGATTTGTTTTTTTTAATCTTTTAAATGCCATTTCGTGCGCGTGTAAGCGATGCGAAAACCGTTTTTCTGCGCGTTTCTCTGCGAACTGCTGCCGGGCGCGGCGCACATCATAGCGAGCGTGCAGCCTTTTTCGGCGGCAAAACGCAGACGCGCTTCGAGCAGAGCCGCCTGTGCGCCCTGTCTTCGTCCTTCAAAAATGGTACTTGCTCCGGCGAGAATTGCCACATCGTCATAAATAAAAAGCATTCCCGAGGCAACGGGGTTGGTTTCGAGTTCGGCAAGAAAAGGATAACCGCCCGCGCATTGGGCGCTGATTTGTCCGAATTCAAACATAAAATCCCGAAGACCTTCCATCTCGGTTTCCCAACCTTCGGCGGAAGTTTTTGCCCAGATATTTACTTCGTCTTTTTCGATAATGCGTATTTTAATTTTTCGATTAACGGACAATTCAGGTAAAATATCGGGCGCCAGCGGTTGAAACATCACGCTTGTCAGTTCAATCGGCTGATAACCGCGTTCGTTGAGCAAACTCAAGAGCGACACGTCCGCCAGCGGCGAAACTTCGTGAAAAACAGGTGCGTTATGCTTTTTGAAAAACACTTCGATTCGGTCTAATTCCATATCGGTTATTTCATCGAAAACACCGAGTCCGAAGGTTTGCGTCAGCGGCGACTGAATGCCGTCGAACATCGCATACGCGCCGCTGATTTGAGTCCATTCCGCGCCCGATTCGGGAAAGATTTTTGCCCGTGTTTCGACAAAGGAAGCATTGGCTCTGCCTTCCGAGCGTTCGAGTTTTTGCGATAAATTTCTGTCTGAAAAAATCATCCAGATATTTTACCGAAAAATTCTGATTTTTGCGCTGAATTATTTCAGATGTTTTAAGTTAAAATATTTTCTTAATACAAAATAAAAATTTCACGGATTAATGAAGAAATTAAAAAATCCCGCGTTTATTCCGTGAAATTCATTGCATTGAAAAATTATTTCGCCCGGTCCGCCGCGATTGAAGGCGGTTTGCTCGCCGGAGTTTTGGATTTGACGGCGCGCTTGTGTGAGCAGCGGTTTGAGCGGAGTTAGTCCGGTGCGTGTTTTTCAAGCGATTGCCAGCGGTTTGCTCGGCGGCAAATTCAAAGGCGGCGCGACGACGGCGGTTTTAGGGGTTTTTCTGCATTTTGTGATCGCGTTCGGCGCGACAATTGTTTATGATATCGTCAGCCGCAGATTTAAGTTTTTAATCAATCAAGCCGTGATTTCGGGCGTGATTTACGGCGTTGCGGTTTTTTGGTTTATGCAGCTTATCGTTTTGCCGCTTTCGGCTTATCCAAGAAAAAATTCTTTTAAATTTAAGCCGGTGATCATCGGTCTGATTATTCATATTCTGTTTGTCGGCTTGCCCATAGCACTGGTCATCCGCGGTAAATAAAGATACTTAAACGGTTTTTAGGAGAAATTATTTGCAGGAAATTATCACATCGCGTTTAATTTTGCGGCTGATGTCGGAAGATTTTCTGGAAGCCAGCCTGAAGGAAGACAAAGAAAAAACCGAATCGCTGATCGGGCTGAAAGTTTCGCAGGACTGGTTTGATGAAAAGGATATTATGAGCATCCGGCTCAGCGATTACCGGAATGATTTTGAATATATAAATTGGGGATTTCACGCCGTCGGATTAAAAGAAACAAACGAAATGGTCGGCTATATCGGTTTTCACACAAAACCGAATCCCGAATACTTACAGTCGTTTGCGCCGAATGCGATAGAATTCGGCTATGTCATATTTTTTAAAAACCGCCGCCGCGGTTACGCCCGGGAAGCGAGCGTCGGTTTGATGAATTGGGCGGCAAAACGAAATCTGATCGAATATTTTATCGCTTCGGTTTCGCCCTTAAATATTGCTTCTACCGCATTGGTTAAAAAACTCGAGTTTAAAAAAATCGGCGAACATATTGATGAAGTTGACGGTCTGGAACTGATTTTCGCGCTGCCGGTTGATAAACTGCCTTATCCTTACGATTAATTTTGAGCCCAAAATCCCGATCAAAAAAATGATAATTTTCATCGAAACGGCAAATCAAAAATATAAAATTGACGCTGGAAACCCTTTGAACATTGCAATTCCGCTAAAATTTAACGGCGCACAGCCCGCAGTTTACGGCGTGGAAAAGGGGAGTTCAAAGCCGTGCGAAGCGGGGGAAATGGTCGGCGACACGCGGCGCGGCGGCAGCGTCAATTTCGAGCAATATAAATTTATTCCGCACTGCAACGGCACACATACCGAATGCGTCGGGCATATCACTCGGAAGCGAATTTCGGTCAATGATTGCTTGCGCGATGCTTTCATATCGGCAAGTTTGATTTCCATCAAACCGGAAAAAGCCACTGCAACAAATGAAAATTATCCGAATAAATTAAGTGAAAATGATCTATTGATTACGCGAACAGCGATTGAAAAGGCTCTTGAGAATTTCAAGCTTCAAATTTCAGATTTCAGATCAAAAGAAAATCCGAAATCCGAAATCCGAAATCCGAAATCCCTGATCATTCGCACTTTGCCGAATGATCAGGGCAAACTTTCGCGAACTTATCTCGAAGAAATTCCGCCGTTTTTCTCGACCGAAGCGATGCGGTTTTTGGCAGAACTGGAGATAAATCATCTGCTTGTTGATCTGCCTTCGATTGACCGCCTCTTTGATGACGGCAAACTCTCGAATCACCGGATTTTTTGGAATGTCCGGCACGGCGCGTTTGAAATCTCGGCAGAGAGTTTTGTAAATAATACGATTACCGAATTGATCTATGTGCCGGACGAAATCAAGGACGGCGAATATCTTTTAAATCTGCAAATCGCCGCGTTTGAAGCCGATGCCAGTCCGAGCCGTCCGGTTTTGTTTAAGATTTTATAGAAATTTGCAGAATAAAAAATAGTGAAAATTCTACCTTTTGCTCTCGCCGGCGCAGTAAAAAAAAAATGAGCTGAAGCAGAAGTTAAAAGAATGCGCTGAGATAAAATTTCGAAGGAATTTTATCTCAGCGCATTTTTTCGATTCGTGATTAACTCAAGCCCGGTTAAACCACATTCCCATTGTTGTTAATCCCATTGCACCCGCTCCGAATCCCCAACCGTGGCACGGTTGACTGGCAAAGTTGGCACTAAAGATGCCCGTCGCCGAAGTGATATACATCCACGTATAGCCATAAACCGGGGCGACAGAACCCATTGTCAACCGTCCCGGGCTGTTATGCAGATCATCGAGACTAAATGCCGTTTCAACTTCAATCGGACTAAATGAAATTATCGGCGATATTGCTCCGTAAGAAACTATGTCGAATAATTTTTCCAGTTTTGGGGCATCTTTAAGCAGTTTCAGGCTTTTTCCGATCTTCCCTAAATCTGCTCCGGCACCGATTCCCAAGCCGGTAAAACGACAGCCGAGCGCGGCATTTGCGCTCTGGCTCTTGAAAATAAAAAAGAACCAGCCGCCTGCCAGTCCGACTCCACCTGCGAGACATCCGATTCCCGCAACTTCCCAATCACTTGCTTTAGTTGTATATCCCATAATTTTTTTCTACCATTTTAATAGCGAATATTCTCTTAATTTAGACATTTGCTCTAATCAATGAATATTCGTTTAGTTTTATCTGTTTTCCAGTATTCTCAGTTTGTTAAATTAAAACGGAGATTTTTGACCGTAAAGTGTCAAAATTGCCGCTTTAATTAAAAACAGACGTTCGGAGCGGAAAAACTTTGCCGCGAAAAAGGCAAATTTATATGCAGTTTTGATATTCTATCAGCGGAAAAAACCTGCGGGATTCGCTTTTTTTTTACGGCTTTTTCTTTTTGTTCATTTGCCGCAAAAAAACAAGCAGGATAATTATGGGCAAAATGATAACCGCAAAAACCACCGACACTAAAATTAACTCCGTAGTTCCTAAATTAAACATAATTTTTCCTTTTTAGTAAAAAAAAATATTATACTATCTCAGGAAATTTGTGGAAGAAAAAAATGCGGAACATAAATTGGGATTTATGGAAAAGGCTGAATTATACCGTTTACCATTAGAAATTGGGCATTAGTCAGTAGCGTCGGCGTGAGCCGACGCGTAATCCCTGATGAGCAATTGACGCAGAGTTAATTACGCAACCGCTACTGTGACTTAATGCACAATTTCTAAAGGGAAAGCGTATTAGCAGGCAAAAACTGTAAAAATTATGGATAATAAAATCAAAGAGAGCATCGAAAAAATTTCATTTTACGACGGGACTTTTCCGAAGCAGGAACTGCAAACTCTGATAGATAACCGCGCCGAAGCAACGCCGTATCTTTTGGAGGCGATTCGTGATTCGGAAGAGGTTTTGGACAAACTCTTAAACGAAGAAAATTACTTTCTGCCTTTTTATGCGCTTTTTATGCTGGCACAGTTTCGTGAAACCGAAGCTTATCCGCTGGTTTACCGGATTTTTTCGGCAGATGCGAAAACGGTTGATTCGGCTTTCGACGATTTTATTACCGGAGATTTGAGCCGGGTTTTAGCTTCGGTCAGCGGCGGCGACATTTCTTTGATTAATAAATTGATCGAAGACGAAAATGTTTATGAATTTGTTCGTGCAGCAGCGTTGGATTCGTGGCTTTGTCTGCTTCGCGCCGGATTGAAAACACGCGAAGAAGTAATTGCTTATTACAAAATATTTTTTGAAAAACCCTGCGAAGAAGAGGATTTTTTGCGCGGTTCGCTGTTGTGGAATTGTCTTAATTTGAAAGCCGTCGAATTATTGCCGGAGATCGAAAAAAGCTATGCCGAAGACAAAATCGAACTGATGTTGATGGGCGATTGGAATGATTTTCAAAAGCTGATGGCGGAAGAAAACAGCCGGTTTTTAGAGGGCTCAAACAAGGAATTCGATTTAATTAACGATCTGATTTCCGATCTCGAAAGCTGGTATTGCTTCAAAGATCCGCAAGGTTTTATGCGCGAGGTTGAAGATATAGAAATTGATGATGATTCTGAAGATGAGGAAAATATATTGTGGAACAGCCGTTACGAAGGAACTTTTGTGCGCGAAACTCCAAAAGTCGGAAAAAATGATCCTTGCCCGTGTGGAAGCGGGCGGAAATATAAAAAATGTTGTATGACTTGAAATTAAACGGCATTTGAAGCAAGCATAATTTTAGAAAAAGGCAGAAGCTTTCAATTTTCTGCCTTTTTTGTATTTTTGAAAAGAAACAATCAAAGTTGAAAAAATAGTTTTCCTATTAAATAGATTTGAGTTTTTGGGTTAAACTATTTGCTTCTATGCCTGATTACGACGAACTTACACATACGACCGCCGCGATTGAAGAACACGAACTTGCCAGAGAAAAAATCGAAAAAAAGGGTTTTCGAGATTATTTTGCTCTGGCGGTTGCGACCTGCGGAGTCGGTTATATTCCGCTTGCGCCGGGAACTTTCGGCTCGGCGGTCGGGGTTTTGATATATTTGCTTTTTGACGGGATCGAAACCGGCGCGATCAATTTTTTCTCGTCGGGCGGTTGGACGAACATTCAGATTTACGCGTGGCTTCACGTCGTAAATCTGGTTTTATTTCTGCTTTTTTGTCTGCTCGGCGTGTGGGCTTCGGGCAGGGCGACGCGGCTTTTTAAGGATAAAGACCCGCAAAAGGTTGTCGTTGATGAAGTTATGGGGCAGCTTCTGGTTTTCCTTTTTATTCCGTTCGGTGTTCATTGGTTTTTTGTTCTCGCCGGATTTCTGTTTTTTCGGCTTTTCGACATTTGGAAACCGTATCCGATTGATTCTCTGCAAAATCTTCCCGCCGGAATCGGAGTTTGCGCCGACGATATTTTAGCCGGAGTCTATGGCGGCGTTTGTCTGGCGGCGGTATATGCGATTTATTTGAGCTTTTAAGAAAATTTTTATCCGCGAAATACACGAAAACTCGCGAAAAAATAGAAAAAAGGTTGAAAATCAAAAGTTTTCAACCTTTTTTCATTGGCAAAATTCAATTCTTAATTTTTGCCTTTTGCCTTTTGCCTTATTGACTCATTCCGAGGCTTTTCATCAAAAAGCCGTAAATATCAGCGGCTTCTTCGATAACTTTCGCCGTCGGTTTGCCCGCACCGTGTCCGGCTTTTGTTTCAATGCGAATCAAAACAGGCGCGTCGCCGCCCTGCATCTCTTGCAAGGTCGCCGCATATTTAAAGCTGTGCGCCGGAACAACGCGGTCATCGTGGTCGGCGGTCGTCACCATTACTGCCGGATATTTCGTGCCTTTTTTCAGATTATGAAGCGGCGAGTAGGCAAAAAGAGCTTTGAATTCTTCTGCATTATCAGCCGAACCGTAATCCGAAGTCCAGGCGCGTCCGATCGTGAATTTGTGAAAGCGGAGCATATCCATCACGCCGACCGCCGGGAGTGCCGCGCCGAAAAGTTCGGGACGCTGATTCAAAACCGCGCCGACGAGCAAACCGCCGTTCGAGCCGCCTTGAATGGCGAGTTTCGACGGCTGTGTATATTTTTCTTTGATCAAAAATTCCGCCGCCGCGATGAAGTCGTCGAAAACATTTTGTTTCTGCAATTTCGTTCCGGCTTCGTGCCATTTTTCGCCATATTCGCCGCCGCCGCGAAGGTTCGCGACCGCGTAAACTCCGCCCATTTCGAGCCACGCCAGGCGCGAAACACTAAAGCCCGGCGTCATCGAAATATTAAAACCGCCGTAGCCGTAAAGCAGAGTCGGATTAGTGCCGTCGAGTTTTAAGCCTTTTTTATGAACGATAAACATCGGGATTTTCGTGCCGTCTTTGCTCGGATAGAAAACCTGTTTAACCTCGTAATCATTCGGACTGAATTTCACGTCCGATTTGCGGAAAATCTCGGATTTTCCGGTTTTCATATCGTAACGATAGATTGTCGGCGGCATATTGTAGCTCGAAAATGTGTAGAAAGTTTCGGTGTCATAGCGTTTTCCGCCGAAACCGCCCGCCGAACCGATGACCGGAAGTTCGACATTGCGGACGAATTTTCCGTTGAGATCGTGAATTTTGATCTGCGTGTAAGCATCTTTCAAATAACTCAAAACAAATTGATTATTGATAAAATCCACACCTTCCAGAGTTTCTTCGGCTTCGGGAATAACTTCAGTCCATTTTTTATCTTTTTCCAGAACGTCAACCGAAACGACTCTGCCGCGCGATGCATCTTTGTCGGTTTTGAAATAAAACTTCGAACCGTCGTTGCCCAAAAATGTATAATCGGCTTCAAATTTATCAACGACCGGCATCACCGCGGCGCGCTGCGTCGCCAAATTTTTGAAGTAGATCATATTTTTCGGCGAAGTTCCTTTTGTAACATAAATTATCAGCCAATTTCCGTCTTCCGAAACGCCGCCGCCAACGCCCATTTCCTTGTCGTCGGGGCGTTCATAAACGACGTAATCTTTTTCCTGCGGCGTGCCGAGTTGGTGATAATAAAGTTTCTGGAAATAATTGATGGCAGAGAGTTTTTGCTTATCGTCGGTTTTCGGAAAGCGCGAATAATAGATGCCTTTGCCGTCTTTTGTCCAGGACGTGCCGGAGAATTTGATGTCTTTGAGAACGTCCGGCAAATCCTTGCCCGTTTCAACATCGCGGAAACGCCATTCCTGCCAGTCCGAACCGGAAACGGCAACGCCGTAAGCCAAAATTTTGCCGTCATCGGAAATCGAAATACCGCTTAAAGCCACTGTTCCGTCAGCTGAAAGTTTATTGGCATCAAGCAGTACGCGCCCCTGATCGCTGACCGAATCGGCGACATAAAGAACGCTCTGATTCTGCAAACCGTCATTTTTGTAATAAAAATATTTTCCGCCTTCTTTAAATGGCGCGGAATATCTTTCGTAATTCCACAATTCGGTCAGGCGGTTTTTGATTTTTTCGCGTTCGGGAATCGTATTTAAATACGCAAAAGTTACTTTGTTTTGGGCTTCGACCCACGCTTTTGTTTCGGCGGAATTATCGTCTTCCAGCCAGCGATACGGATCGGCAACCTTTGTGCCGTGATAATCGTCCGTTTGTTCGATTTTTTTCGTTTTCGGATATTCGACTTTGGTTTGAGCAAAAACGCTCGAGGTTAAGAACATAAATACTAAAAAAAGCACACTTTTCTTGAAAATCATTTTGCTTATAACACCTCAATTTTTGGATTTTTTTAATTATAATGTGCAATTTGATGTAAAACAAAGCGCAAAAGGTTTAATAAAATTCCGATTTTCCAAAAAAGGCAGCAAATTTGTTAAAAATACTCCTCATCAAACTCATTTGATGAGGAGTATTTTTATTTGATGGAACGACAAAATGATTTGAAAATATATTTTAGTCAAAAATTTGAGAGAATTTAATTGAAAATTCCTTGTTTTTCTTTATAGATTGAAGAATTGGGTATTTTGTTTAGAGTTTCTTTTTCCAAAAATGCAAACCAATCTTTATTTTGTTGCAAAGCTTTCTCGATTTCCTCTTTTGGCAGAGGTTTCGACATCAGATAGCCCTGTCCATATTCACAGCGTAGGTTTTGCAAGAGTTCGAGCTGTGTTTCGGTTTCGATTCCTTCGGCAATTACGCCCATTTTCAGGTTTTTGGCGAGCAGAATAATCGTCTGCAGAACTTCCGAATTTTCACCATTATTGCCAACGCTATTGACAAACGAACGATCAATCTTGAGCGTGTCAAAAGGCAAACGGTGAAGATAATTGAGCGAAGAATAACCCGTGCCGAAATCATCTATGCTGAGCCGAACACCCAAATCCTTCAGACTTGTGAGAATTTCTATGGTTTGCTCGGCATTTTCCATCGCAATGCTTTCCGTAATTTCGAGTTTCAGCGATGAAGCCGACAAGCCTGATTTGATCAAAGCCGCGTCAACATCATGTATCAAACCGCCATCAATCAGATGTTTACCCGAAATATTCACGCTGACGATTAAATCGCGGTTGGCAGGCAAAAGTTTTTGCCATTCGGCAAGCTGTCGGCAGGTTTCATTCAAAATCCAGCGCGTTATCGGGAGTATCAAACCCGTGTCTTCGGCAATCGGAATAAATTGCACCGGCGAAATAAATTTATGGACGGGATGCTGCCAGCGCAGAAGTGCTTCAAATCCGATGAGTTTGCCGTTTTTCAAAGAAACTATCGGCTGATAATGCAGAAAAAGTTCTTCGCGCTCGACGGCAAACCGCAGATCGGCTTCCAAATTGATTCTTTCAAGAAACTGCGCCCGCAACTCCTTTGTAAAAACCGCCACGCCGCGCCCCGTTTCTTTGGCGTTGTGCATCGCAATATCGGCATCGCGCAAAATCTCTTCCGGTTTTTTATGCTCGACATCAAACGGCGCGATGCCGATATGCAGATTCGAATAAATCTTATGTCCTTGCAGATAAAACGGTTGCGAAAGTTTGTCGTGGATTTGTGAAGCGATTTCCTTTGCTTCATCAATCGAGGAAATATCCGTGAGAATAATCGCAAATTCGTCGCCGCCGAGCCGCGCAACCGTATCGCCCTGACGCAAAAAACGCACGAGCCGTTTCCCGACAAGTTTCAAAACCCGGTCGCCGACCGTATGACCGAGCCGGTCGTTGATATTCTGGAAACGGCTTAAATCCAAAAATAAAACGTAGTATTTATGAGAAATTTCAATGCCGATTTCAATTAAAAGTCCTAATCTTTCGACTAAATAAGTGCGGTTCGGCAAATCCGTCAGAAAATCGTGAAACGCCGCGTGTTCGAGTTCGGTTTTGCTCTGGCGCAAGGCTTCGCTGATCTCTTCTTCATTTCTAAGCGAAAGCGCAAGTTCGGCGGCATATTTTTCGGCTTCCTTTCTTCGCTTAGTTTCAGTTTCAGCTTTTTCCCTCTGCGCCTTTTCCGCTTTTGTTACAGATTCATTTATGTCGTTGATAGATTGTTTGTAATAAATATACGTGATTGCAAAGAAAATCAACGCCATCAAACTCGTCAAAAGATCACCGTAATTAAGAATCTTAAACGCCACCCCCGCAATACCAGCACCGACAATTTGCGTCATTGAACTGGGAAACATTACTTTTTTCCATGATCCCCAAATATTTTTCTTAAATTGTAATGAATGAAAAATCGCTGCGAAAACAGAGTTTGTCAAAAATTGTGAAAGAGCCAAAATACCCAAAATAGGAATTAGCGTGCTGGTTTTCTCGTAATTAAGTCCGATTCCGAGAAGATTCGGAACGGTCATTAGAATAAAATAGGTTATTGCAGTAGAAAGTGCGGTGCTAAAAACATTAAAGGAAATTGTAAGCTTGCTAAAGTAAACGCCCTCATATTTGAGGTATAAGCAATTTACAAGCATTTCCAATGTCCCGAAGATAATTGCCGCTTCGCCGCCGAAAAGGAGAAAAACCAGAAAAATCATTGTGTCTGCAAAACTCAGATGAGATTCCGATTGCGGCATAGATAAAGTAAGTCTTGAGGTTATCAGGAGAGCAAAAAATAATATAAGAACAGCTTTCCAATTTAAGGATTCATAACTTAATTTATAAATCGCAAAAACTACGCATAAACCACCAAGAATACTGATTGCCAGTTTATAAAAATTAAATTTTTTTTCTTG
>JBBRVS010000052.1:0-27740 GCA_038246645.1 Pyrinomonadales bacterium | reverse complement strand
GTTAAGGATTACTTCAATGCCGTCAATAGGTTACAGAAACAATAGTTAATGGCGGAAGCAACTTCTTGCCCCATTCAGCCTTTAAAATATAAGTAAACGCGACTTAGAGGCTTTTTGTGTGAGTTTTGTGACCTCGCCGGACAAGTCTGAGTGTAAGATAATACAGAAGTTATCGCTTAACTTAATGCCATTGGGCTGAAGCCCCCGCTCTTTTAGAAACAAACTTTATCTGTAACTTTTTATTGAGGTAAGCACCTGAGCAAAAGTATTGTGGTATTTTTACCTAACGTAGAACGCGCCTGTCAGCCTGTTCAAACAGACTAACAGTCTGTTTTACGCTATTTTCAAAATGCCTTGTTACTTTTGCTTACCCGCTTATTTTTAAACATCAAATTCTTCTTTAAAACCTTGGATTTATAATGCGGAAATTAAAGAGTTAATTGATTATTTCAAAAAAGTTATTCCTATATTGGAGAATCATCTGAAATCTTAAATTTCACAAAACTTTTAAGACGCTTTATTGACCAGTTCCTGAAATGCATTCTTCAAACGCATTTCGTGGTTTTTACAGATGTAAATTGTTACGGCAAGTGCGTCCTCATTAAAATCCGGCTTGCCTTCAAAATAATGCACGCCCGCCGGGATTGTTACGGTTCTCGATGTTGAAAACGGGCATTGCATCCTTAAACCCTGGGCGACGGATTCGTTGCCGCATTGCTGCCGTTTTCTGGTGTCTTCAAATATTAAATCCATTGCTTATTAAATCCTTTTGCGCGCCTTAAAAAAGAGGCTAAATTCGACACGTCGCTCACGCGATTAATTATGCTCATTCTTCATTTAACCGATCTTTGACATCTCTTTTTGCAGTAATCTGTTTTTTAACTGATCTAAAACACTCCGGACATATTCCGTGAGTTAGTTGCGGAAGTTTTTCTTGTTTGAACAAGCCCAATTCCGAAACGGCGATTTCTACTTCTTTCCAATTATCTTGCCCGACATCAATTTTCTTACACCAGCCGCAAATACGAAGCATTTCATCCGAACGCGAAATCTCGCTGTCGAGAATTTTCTGCGCCGGGCGTTGCTCGGTTTTTAACACCCGCGTTTCAAACTGCACCTCATCCCCGTGAGCCTCTATCTGCATTTCCAGAAAAAGGCGACACTCCGGCGAATCGCAGCGAAAGGGAAAAACAACGGATTTATTTAAACGGACATTTTCCAGTATTTCCCGATAAATCTGGCGGGAAGCATCATCACTAATTGAATCCCAAAGGGATTGAAACAGGATATCCCCGGAATCAAAGTCATTATATCCGTTTGATTCGGCATGCTGTTTCCACCCGTCATTAACAAAGACAATTCGATCTTGTGCATCAATTCTATAAATAATTGTCGGATCGTTATTCATAACCGTATATTCGAAAGCTTTCTAGATATTTTTGGCGGGAACCGGAAAACTTTCCTCTTCAGCTTTTATAATGCCGTAACACTTGCAAGCCGTTTTTTCCAAATCCGCCCGATTTATTATGGAATTGTTGCCGCGGCTGTAATTGATCAGATGCTTTTGCTGGAGAATTACGGCGGCTTTATTAACGGCTTCGCGGCGCACGCCGAGCATATTCGATAAAAATTCCTGCGTTACCGGAAAGTCGTCCGATTCCATTCGGTCGGCGGTCATCAAAAGCCAGCGGGCAAGCCGCGCTTCAATCGGATGAAAGCGATAACAAACCGCCGATTGTGAAACCTGTGTGAGTAATGAATGGGTAAAGCGTTGGAGAATGCGCGTCAGCGAACTGCTTTTTTCGCATTCCGCCAGAAAGTCGGCGGCGGTCATTCTCATCGCCGCGCCCGCGCCCTGCACGATTGCGCGATTATTTGAGTCTTTCACGCCGAGAAAAACGGGAATCCCGACAAAGCCTTCCTTGCCGACGATCCCGACTTCGAGCGTCGAACTGTTTTCGACGGCGGCGAGCAGAGAGATAATTCCGCTGTTCGGAAAATAAACGTAGCGAATATTTTCGCCGACTTCATAAATCAGTTCACCGTAATTTAACGGAATTTGTTCGAGTTTTGAAAATAATTTCCGATATTCTTCCATCGGCAGTGCGGCAAGTAATTGATTATCAGCGGGTATATTTGGTTTTGGGTCTTCGGGCATCGAAAATCTCCTCTTTTCAATCGTATTGCTTGAATAAAGCAGACGGCACAAGAAGAAGTTGACGAGACAAATCCCGATGTCGAATGATAAATTGTAAAAAAATAATTAAGCACCAATGGATAATTAAAAATGGTTAATGGATAATGTCAGAAAACTCTTAAATTCTCTTACATCTGATGTTTACAGGGATTTTTAGAATTTTCATAATATCTTAAAACTTTTGCTCACCTGCTTAACTGTGAACAAGAAATTCGGGCGTTACGATAACGGGCGCGAAAAATCCGGCGGCGGTGTTAAAAAGACGAATTCTTGCTTGTTTGCGGACGTTGGCAAGATGTCCGAAATTCCACGTAACCAGATAATCAATTTTGTGAAATGAAGCCAGCGCAACGTGAATCGCGTCCGCCATATATTTGCGGTGAAAAATGCCGCGTGAAATATAGCCTTCGGCTAAAATGGCGACTTCTTCCGATAATTCGAGATTTTCCAGCGGTTTGATCAGTTTCAAATATCCGGTGCGGTGCGGTTCGGCGACCTTTTCGATCTCGCGCCGCACCAGAATCGAACTAAAAGCGCGGTATTCCGAAAGTTCGTGTTCCCACCACCGAATCGTCAGATCGCGCCGAAAAGGTTCGCCGTTGTCGAGATACGCACCAACCACGGATGTTTCTAAATACAAACTAAGTTTCATCTTGCCCTAATTCCGAAGTTTCAGAAAAACAACACTCCGAAATTTGGAATTTGTAATCTGAAATTATTTCTTATTCGCTACAAAGATTACTTTGGAATTTTGAAAATCAAATGTCAAACGATAATCTTTTAAGAAATTCCCGCCCAAAATTCCGGCTTGTTCAAAACCGGAGTTTTCATTAATTATATCTAAATTGAGCGCGACCGCTTTGATGCTGCGGCGGCTGTGACTGCCGAAAGAAATACGCGGAAGCATAAAAGACGGTACATTTTCCGTTACGCCTGCCGCGCCGATGACGCGCATTGTTTCAACATTGAGATATGGGCTGATCTCTTTCGAACTTGCCAGATCATCGGAAATTACCGAAATACTCGCGCCCGTATCAACAATAAAATTCAAAGGGTTTTCAACGCCTTCAACCTGAACCTGTCCGCTCAAAAATCCGCTCGAAGTAAGACGAAGCGGCAATGATAAGAGTTCGGTATCGGCATTTTGTTTTTCAACCGAATCCTTTTTTGTCAACGAAAAAGTCCGTTCGCCGTAATCAACCGTTGTCAGAAATTTGGAAATCAGCGAAATTCCGATATAGCCGTCCACCGGATGACCGGCATTGTGAAATTCGCGGATATAAACAGGTATATTTCTAATTTTTACATCGCCGATATTGACGGTTTTTAAAAACCCGTAAATAATTTCAAATTTCCCGTCGCCGCCTAAAGCTCTGGCTAAACCGCCGCGTGTGATCGGCTTGATGTTTAATTTTTTGGCGGTTTCATTTGAAATTACGGAAATTCCCGAACCCGTATCCAAAACAAATTTTAACGGCTCGGTATTTTTATTAATCCTCAGTGTAACAATCGGGCGATTGCCGACCAGTTCAATCGGAACTGTCGTTTGATTTTCGCCGCCGAGTTCATACAAAGATTGTTTATCGCCGAGAAAGCGGAGAAATCTGATCAAACCTTTGATGCGGTCGCGTCTTTCATCATCATTTTGCAGAGCAATTTTCAAAAATCGGTCGTAGGCATTGGCGGCTTCCTTGAATTTTTCGGCACGCGCCGAAACTTGTCCGAGCGCAAAGACATAATCAGGTTCATTTGGGTCGAAATAAACCGCTTCCCGCAGTTTATCCAAACTATCAGAAATGCGATTTTCGTAAAAATCGAGCATTCCAAGCCCCGCCCACGCTAAAGATTCCTTCCGATTAAGAAATAAAGCATTATTAAAAGCCCGTTTTGCAGTTTCAAATTCTCCGGCATTTAGAAGAGTGCCGCCCAAAATGGCAAAGGCATACGAATTTTGGGGATCCGCTTTTGCCACTTCGAAAGCCAGTTCGTAAGATTCGTTTAATTTTCTTTGTTTGAGCAAAGTATAGGCAAGATCGAGTTTTGTCTTGGAATCTTGCGGAGTAAGTTTCAAGACGCGGCGCAAAATCGCTTCGGCTTCCGCCATTTCGCCTCTTCGCGTTAGTTTTCCGGCTTTTTTAATCAGGTCGTGGGGGTCTTCAGAATCGGTTTGCTGTACATCGTCATTTGCCAAAGCCATCGCCGACAAAGTTAAAATAACTAATAAAATTAAGATAAACAGACGTTTTTTGTGAAAAGGAATTTGAATAATACCGAATAAAGTTTTTCTAAGTCTCATAACAATTTTCCTCCTTTTCGTCTGTTTACGACTTCACATAAGTTTTTGTAATTAAATTGGTTGAATTTGCGTTTTAAGGTACGATTTCAAATTTCAAATTAAAGAAAGTCCACCGCCAAAATTGTTTGTAGAAAATCTACCTGTAAATTTAATAACTTAAATTCATACTAAAAAACTTTTTCACTTTTTCACTTCAAGATCTCGCCCGTTTTCATAGACCAGAGAACCAGGTCTAATTCGTCGAAATCAATTTCTAATTGATTGGAAAGTTTTTTTAAAGCTTGTTCGCCCGTTAGATACTTCAAACGCGTATTTGGTGGCTTGGGGTCGGAAATTATTTTCAGTTCCGCCATACTTCGCAAAACGTGCTTGTCTAAAATCGCGTAACCTTTCAGCCCGATGTTTCGCAAAAAATGGCTGGCTTCCTTATAACCCAAGCCTTTGACGCCTTTTTCCCGGACGAGCCAATCGCGTCTTTCCAGATCATTTTCAAAACTTTCCAATTTTCTGCGCAGACGCATTCCGCAATGTTCCGTTAAAAATTCACGCGAAGCGACGATATATCCGGCGCGGGCATTCGGATAGCGATGCCGTCCGAGCAAAGCCTGCGTTAATTCGTAATGCGTTCCGGTTTGCAGAAGCGGTCTGACGGCTTCGATCGAGCGAAGTCCCATTTTTGCCGAACAGCCGCCCGTAAAAAAACAAAAAACCATCTCTTCCCAGAGACGTTCATCGCTTCCCGTTTTCCAAATATCCTGAAATTCTCCGAGCCGTGCGCGAATTTCCTGCTTTCTTTCGGCGTAAACTTTTTTTATCTTCTCAATGGTTACGATTTGTTTTTCTTTTTTCACAAAACTTGTTGATTTTCCTTTAATATTATTGTGTTTCAATCAATTATTGTCAATAATTGATTGAATTTTGTCAGCAATAAAGTGTTTTTTTTCAACAATTTTCTAAATAAACTTTCCTTTTCGGCTTTTTTATAGTATAAGCAAATAGGATTGTATCCATAAGCAATTCTAAATGCTTGCATCTAAATAGAAAAACTTTTCATCCAACGTGCCGGATGAACAAGCGGAAAGCAAAAAAAATTCCGGGCTTGAAAAATGTTACGGTCGGTGTGTTATACTTCTTTTAGCGTCCCTATCGAACAGACCAATTGGGAAGCCTGCCGTATCACAAACAAAAGACGAATAAATATGAATAGAATTACCCAAAACAACGCCCTCCGGCTGTTTATCGCCTTCGGATTATTGATTGGTTTAACACCTATTGCAGGATTTGCACAAAAAACCAAACCTTTATTACAACCGATTGTCGTTGTCTCTGATAACACCAAAGAAAATTCAACTTCCAACAACTCAACTACTCCAAAGGCAAAGCCGACTCCGGCACCTTCGCTGATCAAACCGACCGGAAGCTCGATGCCGACCGCGGCGCGAAAAACTGTTATTCCGGTATTGGCAGATGTCGCCATTCCGGGATTTTCAGGTGTTTTAGTTGAAAGTTTGGATGGAAATGTCGTTCTCGATACCAATTCGGAAGAAGCCTTTAATCCGGCTTCGAATGTGAAAATCGCTACGGCTTACGCGGTTTTGAAAACATTCGGTCCCGATTATCGTTTCCCGACCAATGTCTGGACAGACGGACAGGTTGATAACACGACCGGTACGCTTTACGGAAATCTGTATGTTTCGGGGCGCGACCCGATTTTTAATCTCGAACACGGTGTTTCGATTGCTTATGAATTAAATCGTTTGGGAATCAGAAGCATCACCGGCGATTTGGTTATTGCCGGCGATTTTGTAATGAATTATAACGGATCGGTTCCGCGTTCAGGCGCGACGCTTTTTGCGACAATGGATGCGACCAAACGTTCGGCGGCGGCAAATCGCTCTTGGGAAAATTATCTGATTCATTCCGGCAGATTAAATCAAGTTACCGCAGTTCCGGGTGTTTCATTCGGCGGCGCGATGTATGTTCAAAGCGTTCCGAACACGGCGAAACTTCTCTTTTCGCACGAGTCCGCGCCGATGCGTGCCATCATCAAAGCAACGCTTTGCTATTCAAACAACTTTTTATCGGAACGCCTCGGCGATATGCTCGGCGGTCATTATGCGGTTGCCCGAATCGTTCACTTAAACGCCCAGGTCGCGCCGGAACATTTTATTCTGGCATCTTCGAGCGGACTCGGCATCAACCGTGTTACGCCCCGCGCAATGATGAATCTTCTTCGCGCTTTGCGAAATGATTTAGCCAAACAAAATATGACATTTGCCGACATTATGCCGGTTGCCGGAGTTGATAAAGGAACGCTCGAAGGCAGATTCCACAGCACTTTTGCTCCGGGAAGCGTCGTCGGGAAAACCGGAACTCTTGGCAGAACAGATGGCGGAGTCAGCACTTTAGCCGGAGAAATGCAAACGCGCAACGGGAAAGTTCTGTTTGTAATCTTTAACCAGCGCGGCGGAGTAGCGGGTTTCCGCAATTTCCAAAATTCGTTCGTTTCATTAGTTCAGGGAGTTCTCGGCGGAGCGCAATCTCTGGGTTATGCCCATATTCCGATTGACACCCGTCTGGCAACTTCGCGGGTTGTTTATCCGAATCAACGAACGAGAACGGTTGATTAAAGTTTCAAATTGCCAATCAGTTTTTTAAAGGAAGCAGGGAAAATCTTGCTTCCTTTTTGTTTTTCAACTTGAAAATAATGCGGCAAAATTGCAAACTTTTACGTTTGGAACGCAGCAAGCAAAATGAGCAAAATCGAAAATACAAATCCGCCCGCCGAAACGCCGGAAGAACTCGCCGAACCTTCCGTAACGCAAGAAATAATTGCAGAAAAATCCACGACAACGCAAACGAGTGTTGCCCGCTCCGCCGGAGTTGTTTCGATTGCCGTGATGTGTTCGCGCATTTTGGGTTTGGTGCGCGAGATGATTTTTGCCAATTTTTTCGGCGCGGGCATTCTTAATGATGCGTTTCAGGTTGCATTTCGGATTCCGAACGTCCTGCGCGATCTTTTTGCCGAAGGCGCGCTATCCGCCGCGTTCGTCAAAGTTTTTACCGATTATCAAATCCTCAAAAGCGAAGAAGAAGCGTGGAAACTGGCAAGTTTGGTGCTCAATGGTTTAATTGTCGTCTTAAGTGTTATCACGCTTTTAGGAGTTATTTTTTCGCCGCAAATTGTCGGATTGCTCGCCGACGAATTTTCGCCCGAACAAACCGCGCTGACCATAATTTTAACGCGCATAATGTTTCCCTATATTTTGTTCGTCGCGATGGCTGCGCTGGCAATGGGCGTTTTGAATACAAAGGGAAATTTCGGCATTCCGGCTTCGGCTTCGACGGTTTTTAACGTCGTTTCGATCTCTGTCGGACTCGGTTTGGCTTTCTGGCTTTCCGGCGGCGGCTGGACGACCGCCGAAATAAACGGCGTTCCGACCGATGCCGCACAATGGGCGGTGATCGGCATGTCAATCGGAACTTTGATCGCCGGCGCATCACAATTTTTGATGCAGGTTCCGTCGCTTTTGAAGATCGGTTTTCGGTTTTCTCCCGTCTTGAGTTTCGCCGACGAAGGCGTGCGAAAGGTCGGACGCTTGATGGCTCCGGCGATTATCGGAACTTCCGCCGTGCAGGTCAATGTGCTGGTCAATACATATTTCGTCACCGGCATCGAAGGCGGAGTTTCGTGGCTCGGCTATGCGTTTCGCCTGATGATGTTTCCGATCGGAGTTTTCGGCGTGGCAATCGGCACGGCTTCGATTCCGGTTTTATCACGAATGGCAAGCAAGGAAAATTTGTGCGAATTTCGCAACACTCTGTCCGATGCGATCAAACTCGTTTTATTGCTGACGATTCCGTCCGCCTGCGGACTCGTCGTTCTCGGCGAACCGATCATTCGCCTGATTTACGAGCGCGGCGCGTTTACCGCGTCGGACGTTCCGATGACGGCTTACGCGCTCGGCGCATATTCAATCGGCTTGACGGGCTACGCCGCGATCAAAGTTCTCTCGCCCGCATTTTACGCGCTCGATAGTGCGAAAATCCCGATGATTATCGGCATCTTCTCGATTGCCGTAAATTTTGTCGCCTGTTATTACTTTATGGATTTATTCTCGACCTACGGCGTTTCGCCCGAATACCCCGACGGCTACGGACACGTCGGAGTCGCGCTGGCAACCTCGTGCGTCGCGCTGGTTAATTTCTTCGCGCTCGCCCTGATGATGCGCCGGCGAATCCGCCGCATCAACGGTGTTTCAATCATCGCCTCATTCCTGAAAATCGCCGCCGCCGCCGCAATTATGTCCGCCGTCTGCTATTTCAGCTACCAATACCTCGCCGCCAGACTCGGCGTGCAGGGTTTTACGATCAAACTGATCGAAGTTTTCGTCCCGATCGGCTTGGGCGGAATCGCCTTTTTGATTATGGCAAAGTTGTTGCGCGTTAAGGAACTGAATCAATTTATCGGTGCTATAATGAGAAAGATCAAAAGATAGAATTTAATCAAAAAACTTTAAGCCTTTAATTGACTTCAAAGAAATTCCTCAAGCAAATACAGGCAAAGGAGATCAAGATACATTTGAACTTTTTGCCAGAGATTTTCTTAGAGAAATTGGCTTTAATGTTATCGAAGAACCCGCGCGCGGCGCAGATGGCGGAAAAGATTTAATTGTTTTAGAAAGAAGAACCGGAATTCTCGGAGAAACTGAAGTTCGACGGCTCGTTAGCTGTAAACATTTTGCTCATAATCAAAAAGGTAAAAAAGGTAAATCCGTCTCAACTGATGATGAACAAAATATTTTAGACAGAGTCAAATCCAAAAATTGTGATGGATTTATTGGTTTTTATTCTACTTTACCAAGTTCGGGTTTAGATAATAATTTAAGAGGATTATCTTCAAAAATTAGCTTTCATGTTTTTGATTGGGCAAAAATTGAGAAGTTAATTGTTGGTTATTATAATAGAGAACAACTTTTTTTGAGATATTTTCCCGAATCTTATAAAAAATGGAAAGAACTTCATTATTACACTGAACCAGTCAAACTATTTAATGCTTATTTTGAAAACAAATATCAGAAAAAAGATAAAGAGTTGATTAATCAATTGTTTGGAAAAGTAGAAAACTTAATTAAGCCGCTTAAAGATAATAAAAAAATAACCGAAATATTCCTTGAATATAATAAGAGTATTCACGTAACTGGATTATTCTATTTTATTCAGCCAATAATTTATTATCTAATTAATCAGTCAGTTTTTTCTGAAAAAAATATAAACATAATTTTACCTAAGATGATTTCAGATGTGGATATTTCCTCGATAAAAATCCAAGAAATGTCTGACAATTCAGCCAACCAGTTATTTCATTTCTCACTTGGTAACGAAGGAATTTTATCCATTAAAACCTTAGTAAAAACCATAAATGAAAGAGTTGATCTAAATAATTTAGAAATAGGTCAAATTATATCTATTAGTTCTATGCTCCTTTTAGAATTATTTAGACGAGCTTATTTTGACAAAGAACAAAGAGAATTCAACGAAAGTTTATTTTCTAATTTTTTAGCCGATGCTCTGTATAGTGGTCTTGACTTTTTTCACTTCAGGTCATATTTGCTACACAAAAATGAACTTTTAGTAACAAAAGAGTTTTTTGATTACTTTGAACAAATGTTTGAAGACTTAAAAAGTATGCTCAAATAATCGTTTCCTTAGATTCGACTTCCCTTAAAGCTTTTACGTCTAAAGGTTCGACCTTGAAGAATTTTTTTCAAAATCATCTAACCTGTGTTATTTTCTAAATATTATGAACGAAGATTTATTGAAAAGGATTACCTTAAACCCTGAAGTTTGCTTTGGCAAACCGACTGTGCGAAATTCTCGTTATTCGGTTGAAATGCTGCTCGATTTGATGAGTGCGGGGATGACATTTGATGAAATTCTCGAAGATTATCCGGCACTTGAACGCGAAGATTTGCAGGCGTGTTTGATATTTGCCGGAAAGCTCGTGCAGGTCAATTCAATTAATAAAGTCCTCATTGCCGCGTAATAAAATTCTTGGTTGATGCACAATTGCCTTATCGCCTGAAACATTAGTTAGTAAATGAAGGTTTTATAACTTTACCCATTTAGTTTTTGCTTAAAACTGAAGTTTGAGAAGATGTCATTTGTTTTTTAATAACCCTCAATTCAGGTTTTAGCTATTTCTTCTCAATCAGGTAAGTTTATTTTCCCTTTGTTACTTAGTAAATGAAGGTTTCGACACAATTCACACTGATGATCTGCCGAATCAACATTTGACATCAGATTTAGAGATTGTTCGCGTTGCTGGCGATGAAGGTCGAATTGTTATTTCAAAAGACAGTGATTTCCTTAAATTGCGGATTTTACAAAATAAACCGGAAAGAATTTTGATGATTACGACCGGAAACATTATCAATAAAGATTTACTCAATTTATTCGAACAAAACTTTGAAACCGCGACAAAACTATTCGAGTCTTATGAAGTTGTTGAAATGAATAATTCTTTTGTTATTGGTCATTCTTTTAGCTAAACATTTCCTTAAATTCATCTTCACTCAAAACCTTTACGCCAAGAGATTCTGCCTTTGTCAGTTTCGATCCGGCATCTGAGCCGGCGACGACGTAATCGGTTTTTTTGCTGACCGAACTCGAGACTCTGCCGCCTTTTGTTTCGATGATTTTTGAAGCGTCGTCGCGGGTAAATTGTTCGAGTTTGCCGGTTAAAACAAAGGTTTTGCCGTTGAAATTTTCGTCGAGTTCGGCGGACGCGTCGCCGTCAATTTCCATTTTTACGCCGGAATTTTTTAATCTTTCGAGTACTTCCCGGTTGCGCGGATTTTGGAAAAAGTTAAAAACGCTGACGGCAACCGCCAGACCGATTTCGTGAATGTCGTCTAATTCTTCGACGCTTGCCAGAGCAAGATTTTCAATCGAACGGTAATGTTTTGCCAGAATTTTCGAATATCTTTCGCCGACGTGCCGGATGTCGAGTCCGAAAAGCAGTCTTTGCAAACCGCGCTGTTTGGAATTTTCGATCTGTCCGATGAGTTTTGAAGCGGATTTTTCGGCTTTGCGTTCGAGCGCGGAAATTTGTTCGATTTGCAAATCGTATAGATCAGCGACATTTTTAACCATTCGTTTATCAACCAGAGTTTCAACCAAAACATCGCCCAAACCTTCGATGTCCATTGCTTTTCGCGCCGCAAAATACAAAATTCGCGCCTTGACTTTTGCCGGACAAATTTCATTCGTGCAGCGCGTTACGGCTTCGCCTTCCGGTCTGACAACTTCCGAACTGCAAACCGGACAAGCTTTCGGAAATTCGTATTCGGTTTCTTGTCCCGTTCGTTTTGTTTCGATGACTTTTAAGATCTGCGGAATGATTTCGCCCGATTTTTCGATCAAAACCCAATCGCCGATCTTCAGGTTCAAACGCTTGATTTCGTCTTCGTTGTGCAAGGATGCGCGTGAAACGGTCGTTCCGGCAAGAAGTACGGGTTTTAAATAGGCGACGGGCGTTAATGCGCCGGTTCGCCCGACTTGCACATTGATTTCTTCGAGCTCGGTCGTCGCCTGCATCGCCGGATATTTGTAGGCAATCGCCCAGCGCGGTGCTTTGCTCGTCGCCCCGAATTCGTCTTGTAGCTGAGTTGAATTTACTTTGACGACCACGCCGTCAATCTCATAATCGAGCGAATCGCGTTTTTCCTGCATTTCCTCGATAAATTCGATAACACGTTCAATATTTTCACATTTGGAGTGATATTGATTGACGTTAAATCCTTGATTTTTAAGCCACTGAAAATTTTCAAAATGCGACGCGAAAGCCTTTTGATTTCCGCTCAAAACGTCGTATGGAAACATATCGAGTTTACGCGAAGCGACGATGGTCGAATCTAATTGTCTGAGCGTTCCCGAAGCAAAATTGCGCGGATTGGCATAAGTTTTCTCGCCCTGCATTTCAAGCTCCGAGTTGATTTCCTGAAAAACCGAACGCGCCATAAAAACTTCGCCGCGCACTTCGATTCTTTCCGCAAAAGCCTTTTTCAAACCGAGCGGAATTGTCTTAATTGTTCGGACGTTGCTCAAAACATCGTCGCCGATTAGCCCATCGCCGCGCGTTGCGCCCGCGATCAAAATGCCGTTTTGATAATGAAGCGACACCGAGAGACCGTCAATTTTAAGTTCGGCGACATAATCAAACTCTCGTCCGTCGGCGAGTTTCCGGCAGCGTTCGTCAAATTTCCGTAAATCCTCCAGCGAGTATGAATTATCAAGGCTCATCATCGGCACGAGATGCGTAAAAGGCGCGAAACCTTCGGCGCGTCCCCCGACCTTTTGCGTCGGCGAATCGGACGTGATGAATTCGGGATTTTCTTGTTCGAGCTGTTTGAGTTTTTCCAGAAGCGCATCAAACTCGAAATCGGCAATTTCCGGCTCGTTTTGTTGATAATAAAGTTCGTTGTGCCGATTGATTTCGGCGCGCAGAGTTTCGATTTCGGTTTTAATGTTATTTTCGGCTAAATCAAGTAGATTCATAAAGATAAAACAAGGCGCAACCCGTTTTCGACCTGCTCCATTTTATTTTCGGAAAGAGTGCTGACATATTCAATCAGAAGTGATTTATCAATCGTCAATAATTGCGAAACATTTATGACGGATTCTTTTGGCAAACCGCTCTGATTCGGGCTAATCAAAACATTTCCTTTAGCGCGGGCAATTCGCGTATTTCCTGTGATTGACGCAACAATAACGGTGTTTATCAAACTTTGATTAAATTCATCATCTTGGACAACTAAAACGGGACGGCGATAACCGGAATTTGAGCCAAGTGGTTCGGGCAAATCTGCCCACCAAATTTCTCCGCGTTGCATTTACCACTCCTCTTTTGGCAAAGAAAGCATCGCCATTTTGAACAAAACAGGATCAACTGATGAATCTTCTTTTGCATAAACTTCGTTCAAATTTGCTGTTATATCTTCTCTTTCCAGTTTGTCCAGATACTCTTCAGCTGCTTTCGAAAAAAGTTGGCTACGCGAGATTTTCTTCTTTTTTGCATATCTGTCAATTCTTTCAAATACATCATTCGGCACTGAAATTGCTGTTTTCATAGTCGTCAGTATAACCGAAGTAATACCAAAAAATCAATTCATAAATTCAGCAATCAAGCGGTGAAAATGATGAGTTCCCTGTTCTCTCGTCGGCGAATATCTGCCATTTTCGTAAAATCTCGAACTTATACCTTTTTGCACGGATTCGACAATCGCTTGATCTTCAAATTCGACGGTTTCCAGATCTGCGCCTGCGCCTTTATTTCGTTTTGTTTCATCATTAATAAAGGTTAAATACGAAACGCGCGTCAGGTCTTTTTTGAGCGGCTTGACGATATTCACGGAAATTCCCCACGGATAAAAATTAAACATCAGATTCGGAAAAATAAAAAAATAATGCGCGGCGATTTTGCCTTGATCGTCAAAACCCGTTTGCAGACTCGAAAAGCGGAAAGTTTCCGTCGTATAACTGCCGTAATCAATCGCTTCATTCAAGGATTTATGAACAAACGGAATGTGAAAACCTTCGAGATAATTTTCGCAATACAAAGCCCAATGCGCTTTGACGGAATAATCCTTCGCCGAATGAAAGTTCAGTTTATCAAACTCGAAATCTGCCCGGATTTCTTTCATTTCGCCGATAAATTCGCCCAAATTCGCCGGCGGATTTATCGAAGCAAAGATAAAATTTTGCCAGATTTCGAAAGGAATTTTCGGCAAATCGTCTTTTTCCGACGGAAAATTTTCCGCTTCTTCAAATTCCGGCATCGAGAGAAATTTTCCGCTCAAATCAAAACGTCTGCCGTGATAACCGCAGCGGATTCCGTTTGCCCGGCAATCGTTTTCAAGGAGAATATTCCCGCGATGCGTGCAGACGTTTGACAGGCAATTTATTTTTTCGCCGTTTTTTGTCAATAAAATCGGTTCGTCCAAAAAATTTTCCAAAATCGTCTGCGGTTTGAGATTTTCGATCTCTCCGGCGCGACCGACAAGCTGCCAGCTTCGCGCAAAGATTTTTTCCTTTGATTCGTCGAAATATTTCTCGTCCGCGTAAAATTCCGACGAAAGCGTTTCGGCGCGGCGTATGTCCGGGTTTATATGAAAAATCGGCATTTCTACTTTAATTTTATTGATTAAAAAACACATATTGCGGCTGATTTTCGTCGCGGCGAAAACCTCCGCAAATCAAACTTTCGGAAAATGCCTGTTGAAATTCTCTTTTGATTCGGTCTTGCTCGTTTTTTGCGGTTTGCACATCTGTCTTTAAAAGCGCGTTCCAATCCTGCGGAATTTCAACTGTTTTTACGATTTCGCGTTTTTCCTCGAAAATTTCGTTTTTTGAAAGCGCGATCACCTTTTCGCTTTCAAGTTCCCAATCGGCATAAACGCGGTCGCTTTCGAGTTCGGATTGAACGCCGGAATTCGAGAAACCCGTGCCGTAAAAATTCGGAATATAGCGGCGAATGACCGCGCCGAGTTTTTCGAGATTAAAAAAAGCATTTCGCGCCAAAACCGGCTGAAACGTCCATTTGATAAATTTTACGTTTCTCTCCAAAGCACGCGTCCGCTGCGCCCACTTTAATTTTGTGCCGATTCCGCAACCTTGATATTCGGGCGAAACCGCCGCCATATGTGAATAAAAGAAGCGTTTCTCGCCTTGAAATGCCGGAACCGTAATTGCCAAACCGACCATTTTTCCGCCGTCAAACGCTCCCAAAGTAAAACCGCCCGATTGTTTGGCGACGATCAAATAGCGGCGCGGCGAAACTTCCAGATCACTAAAACCGAAAACTTCTCTCTGCAAATCCAGACACGTGTCGAGTTCTTCAATAGTTTCGACTTCGCGGATTTCTATAGTCTTATTTTTCATCAACTTAAAAGGGTTAAACAGTAAATTCCGAAAACCGATCTTGAGAAACTTTCTCAATTTTTTTGCCTTCGGTCAAACCCGTAATTTCTTTCACGAAATTTATCAAAATCAGCCGCTTTTCACGGCGTTATTTTTCTCCGGCTAAATAAAAATCAGCGGTAAAATTTGACAAACATTTTTTTCCTAACATTTTATCGGTAAATTTGTTATGATATAAACCGGTCGGTAACTCTCCGGCTTTTCAAAAAACATTCAAACCCTAATCTCCTTCTTTTATTTACAAATAAAATGAGTCCCCAAACCAAACTTGAAATAAAAGGAAATTTAAGCGAACACAGGTTTGCCGAACTTCTTATTGAAACGACCGAGGCGAATTTGAGCGGTTCTTTCCGTCTGACAAAAGATGACCAGAAAATTGTCATCTATTTAAATAGCGGCAAAGTCGTTTTTGCCGTGTCAAATCTGCGTCAGCATCGCCTTTTTTCAATGGCTTTAAGCGAAAACAAGGTCACCAATGAACAACTTCTGACGGTGCCGAATGCTGCCAATGATATGGAATTGAGCGCACATCTGGTGGCGCAAAACATTATTTCGCCGCCGGATGTCGGAAAACTCGTCAGCCGACAAATCGAAGAAATAATCAAATTTTGTCTGGTTTGGGATTCGGGCGAATGGACTTTCAGTTCGCTGGCACGCATTAAGGAAGATATTCGTTTTGAAGTTGATCTGCAAAAATTGCTGCTCGATTTTTCACGAGATATTTCGCCGGAGGATATTGCAAACCGATTTAAATCGAATCAGGAATCTTTCGGTATCAAACCCGATTCGAGTTTTGATCTTACTCTTCAATCACACGAAGCCTTTGTTTTATCGCGGTTTGAAAAATCTTTTCTGACAATTGACGAAATTGACGATGTCAGCGGTTTGCCTGAAAACGTGACGCGGCAAGTTCTTTACGGTCTTTGGCTCGGCGGTTTTCTTTATCGTCAAAACTGGGATTGTGCGCTTTCCGAAACTAAAATTTCCGAAATTTTATCGGCAAAACTCCGGCTTGTGATGGAAAGCCAAATAGAAAACCCCGAAACGCCCGTTTCGACTCCGACCGAACTGCCTTCGGTAACCGGTAAAGAAACAAAATCCGCCAAACCGGAAAAACCGGCGGTAGAAACCGAAGTGGTGGATGAAGGAAAATTGCTTCAGGAATATTTGGAAAGAGTGGAAAATGCGGCTAATTTATACGAAACCATCGGTGTTACATTGGAAGCCGAAACGCCGGAAATCAAAAAAGCCTATTTTGCTCAGGCTAAAAAATATCACCCTGATCTTTTTCATAAAAACGAGGAATTTCACCGGCGTATTCAAACGGCTTTTACAAATCTTGCCCACGCGTATGAAACATTAAAAATCGACAGCTCACGCGATTTATACAATTATAAAATGCGTAAGGAATTAGCAGAATTAAAGGAAAGAGAAAAATCCGGTATTTCTGCCGACGAATCGAATCTGAGCAAACAAGCCGAACAAGCGGCAGAAAATTTTGAATGGGGCTTGAATCTTTTGCAGGAAAATGAATTTGAAGAAGCCGTTCCGTTTTTCGCCCGCGCCGTTCATTTTGACGAAAAAAATGCCCGTTATCACGCTTATTACGGAAAATCGCTTTCATTTGATAAGAAAAATCTCCACAAAGCCGAAGCCGAATTACAAACCGCCATTAAATTCGAGCCGCAAAATGTAAATTTCCGTTTAATGTTGGCAGAACTTTTTGTCCATATCGGCTTGAAAAAACGTGCCGAAGGCGAACTCAACCGATTACTGGCAATTGCGCCCGAAGACCGTGATGCGCTGGCTCTGCTCGACAGGCTGCAAAAGAAATAGTTAAACTGATACGGATTTGCGTTTTATATTATAATTTTTTTAACGAATGATGCCAAAGCCCGCACGAAGTGAGGACAAACATCCGCCGACTTCGTGCGTGTTTCTGCATTATTAACCTTTTGTTTCTCCGAATATTAGATTTTAAATTATCAATTATTCCGGTTTTGAAACTCGCGTAAAATCTTTTATTTTAATCCGCCATTGTTTAGTTTTTTATTTGATATGGATATTTCTTCTGCACAAGAAGCCAAATTTGAAGACCGCCTGCTGAAAATGGCGGCGGCGATGGATGAATTTGAAGGCTATGCACACAACCACGCTGTTCGGATTGCCGCCATTAGCGAAGCACTCGCGCAAAAATTCAATCTCGCTTCGCACGACCGTCAGGCTCTGCGCCATGCCGCGCTCATTCACGACATCGGCGAAGTCGTGATGAATCGTGATTACATCAACAGTAACCGCATTCTGCGTGATGACGAGCGGATTGATATGCAGAGGCATCCCGTGATCGGTGAACAAGAAGCGGCAAAACGCGGATTTAACCGCGCCGTACAGCTACTGGTGCGCTGGCATCACGAATGGTGGAACGGCAGCGGCTATCCGGACGCGCTCGAACACGAACAAATTCCGCTTGCCGCCCGGATTTTGCGCGTCGCTGACACGTATTCCGCGCTGACCGACAGCCGCCCGTACAGCGTGGCGATCTCGGCTTCGGAAGCCGGAAGATATTTAAGCGAATGGGCGGGAATCGAATTTGATCCGAAAGTCGTTAAAGCGTTTCTGCTCCTCGAAGGTTTGCGCGAACTGGAATCTTACGCGGAAAATTCTTGAAAAGTAAAAAAGTGAAAAAGTGAAAAAGTTTAAAGGTGAAAAAGTGAAAAAGTTTTTACGCTTCTAAAAACAGAAGTTTTTGAAAAGTAGAAAGCTTTTATTTGAAAAAGATTATCCGGTGAGCGAAGTTAAACTTTTTCGCTTTCTAAGAATATGCACAATCAATCAACAATTACACCGAAGGGCTGGCTGGCTTTTGAACTCAATATTTTGCGCCGTCTGAAATATAAAACGGCGATTCTGCCCTTTTCCAACGAGCCGAATCTCGGTGCGTATCTGAAACGCTGGAATACGCGGGTTTTGGCAAATGATCTGACGCAATCGGGTTGGACGAAAGCGGTTGCCGTCATTCAGAACAATTCGGAATTTTTGTCGGATGAAGATGTTAATATAGTTCTCGAAGATGCGTATGTGCCGCATTATCGGCTGCAAAATGAATCTTTGCGAAACTGGTTTAATGAAACCGATTCGTGGTGGTTTGATAACGTGCGGCAGAATATCGAACGCATTACATCGCCGACCGCCCGCGCCATTGCGCTGTCAATCGGAATGAGCGTCGGCGATTATGTTTTGTCATTCGACGGCGAAACACGCGAACTTCGCCAACCGCTTTCAACCGTTTACCGAAGGCTCTGGAGCGTTTTTCCCGAACCGGTCAATAACGGCGCAAACAATATCTGCCAGAACAAAACCGCCGATGAATTTATCGCCGAAAACCAAGCCGATCTGATGTTTCTCAGGTTGCCGCAGGCGCATATTCAAAAACCGAAAACCTATATGGGCTGGACCGCCTGGCGCGAAGAATGGCTCAGAACGGGCAACGATTTCTGGGACGATTTTGAAAAAAGACAGGTCGGCAAACTCGGCGATTTTATCGAAACCAAATCGCAATATCTAAAACTCGTCAAAGAAACTCTGGAAAGAGCTTCGCATATTTCAAAATGGGCAATCGCGCATATTGACGAAGGTTTTATTTCAACCAAGGACATTGCCGATTGCATCGGAAGTATCCAAAAGGTTGACACGATTTTTACCAAAGATTTTACCGAATTAACCGGAACAAAAGCCGTCATTATCACGGCGTAAGACAAAAGTGAAAAAGTGGAAAAGTGAAAAAGTGGAAAAGTGAAAAAGTTTATGGCATTAGATTCAACCGAACTTATTTACAAAACATTTTTCTTAGCTTTTATCAAAAGGGTTTTGTTAAAAGCTGAAATCGAAATACCGGACAAACTTTTTCACATTTAAACTTTTCCACTTTTAAACTTTACATTATTAGATACAAACATTTATGGCATATCTTAAACCCGACAAACCCGAAAAAATCTATGTTCCCGCGCTGCGGGCGGCAAAGGAAAAGGGCGAAAAACTCGTCTGTCTGACGGCTTACGATTATCCTTCGGCGCGAATCGTTGACGAAGCGGGCGTGGAAATAATCCTCGTCGGCGACAGCATCGGAAATGTCATACACGGTTACGGCAACACGATTCCCGTAACTCTGGAAGAAATCTTGTCAGCCGTCAAAGCCGTTAAACGCGGCGCAAATAATGCGCTGATCGTCGCCGATATGCCGTACGGAAGTTATCACACGGGCGAAAATACGACCGTCAGAAACGCTCTGACGTTGATGAAAGACGGCGGCGCGGAAGCGATAAAATTAGAAGGCGGACGAAACCGCGTCGGGTTGGTTAAACGTCTGGTAGATGAAGAAATTCCGGTCGTCGCGCACATCGGTTTAACGCCGCAATCGGTTCACAAACTCGGCGGCTACAGCGTTCAGGGAAAAACCGCCGATGCTGCCAAACGCCTGATCGAAGACGCGAAATTGCTTGAAGAAGCCGGTGCTTTTGCGATAGTCTTAGAACTTGTTCCGCGCGAAGTCGCCCAAATTATTACCAGTCAATTGACGATCTCGACCATCGGCATCGGCGCGGGAACCGAATGCGATATACAAGTTCTGGTCTTGCACGATCTGGTCGGTTTGAGTTTCGGCAGATTGCCGCGTTTCGTTCGCCAATATGCCAACATCCGCGAAGTTATGTCGGACGCGATTATAAACTGGATAAGCGACGTCAAAGATCAAAATTATCCGAATGAAAAAGAAACTTACGGTTTGCCGAAAGATGTTGATTTAGAAGAATTAAAGTAAATGATTCCGAAAATTATCCAAAATTCAAGAGAGAAAATTTCCGAAATTTGCGAAAAATATCAAATCAAGGAATTATCGCTTTTCGGTTCGCAGGTTCGCGGGGATTTTTCAGAAACCAGCGATTTTGATTTTTTGGTTAACTTTAAATCCGAGGCACGAATCAGTTTTTTCGATCTTGGAAGAATTCAAAATGAACTCGAAGAAATTGTTAAAAAGAAGGTTGATTTAGTGCCGAAAGACGGGCTGAAACCAATTATCCGACAACGAGTTTTAGCCGAAGCCGAGGTTATTTATATAATGTGAAAAACTGTGAATTCGATAAAAAATAAAAATTAGAAGTTGCGCAGATTTAGAAGGAAAACTTCGGCAGTAGTTGATAGATTAAAGATAATAACTGATAGATTTCTGCGGGTTTTATCTATCATCTTTGATCTATCAGTTTTCATCTATTCCGAAATTAAAACGCTTTTATTTTCGATATTTATTTTCCAACTGCGTAACTTCTAAAAATATCGAACTTACAGTTTAGCGAAAATTTGACATTGGAGTTAAAAGTGAATTTTTTCAACAGCAGAATCTTTAAATTCGGTTTGCCGATTGTTTTAATTGCGACAGGACTATTATTTGTTTTCGCTCAATTGTATTTTTCCGGTAAATCTTCCGTGCTTTATAAATACAAAGACCGAGCTGCTGTTGATCCGGGATCAGACCTTTTTGTTATTTTTAATCCGTTTCGTGATAAAACGCCGGAAATCGAAGCCGAAAAAGCTTTTGAAATTTTGAAAAACGGTAATTGTGAGCAAATCGAGTCGAATGTAAAAATTGATTGCGAGCGCGAAAATCAATACACTTTAAAGTCTTGGGACTTAGCCGACCGCAAAGAAAACGGCAATCAAATCAATTTGCATTACAAAGTTTACCGACAACGTGTTGTAGGTCATTACAGCAATGTTTGGATAATTTTAGAAAAAGATTCGGACAAATGGAAAGTAACAAGTTTTGAAGCTTGGTATTAAAAAGTGTGATTAAATGGAAATAATCAACCGCCGACAACGAATGGCTTCGCTGACGCGCAAATTGCGGCGCGAGCATAAAACCATCGGTTTTGTGCCGACGATGGGCGCACTGCACGAAGGTCATCTTTCGCTTATTCAGGAAGCAAGACAGATGTCCGATATTGTGATCGTTTCGATTTTTGTTAATCCGACGCAGTTTAACGAAAAGGAAGATTTCAAAAAATATCCGCGCGATCTGACGGCTGATGCGGTAATTTTAAGCGATTATCAGGTTGATTATATTTTCGCGCCCGATGAACACGAGATTTACGGCGATAATTTTTCGACGTATGTTTATGTCGAAAATCTGACCGAAACATTGGAAGGCGCGGCGCGTCCCGGTCATTTTCGCGGTGTCGCCACGGTTGTCACCATTTTATTTAACACGATTCGTCCCGATTTTGCATTTTTCGGACAAAAGGACGCACAACAAATTGCCGTCATCGAGCGTTTGACCAAAGATTTGGGATTCGATACGGAAATCATCGTCGCGCCGACGATTCGGGAAGAATCCGGTTTGGCAATGTCTTCGCGGAATGCGCGTTTAACCAGCGAAGAAAAAAAGGCAGCGGCAATAATTTACGAAGCCCTGCGCGAAGCAAAAATTGCCGCCAAAAACGGCGAACGAAATGCCGTAAAACTCGCGGAAATAGTGCGCGAAAAAATCGAAAGCGAACCGCTCGCCCGGATTGATTATACGGCAGTCGTTGACAAGGAAACGCTCGAATATATCGAAAAAGTCGGCGAAAAACCCGTGCTTGTGGCAGTTGCCGTACGCTTCGGCGCGGTTCGTCTGATAGACAATACGATTCTCAGCGCAAAGCAGTAAAACGGCATCAAATTTGCATCCAAGCAAGCGAGAAGCCGATTTTGGCAGGTCAGACACAAAAAAATTATGAAAAACATTAAACTATTATCAGCGATTTTCGGTCTTGTTTTAGCTTTTTCACTCGGAATTTCGGCGCAAAATATCTCTTTTACTTCGCTTGAAGGCGATAAAATTGATCTCGAAGCGCAAAAAGGCAAAGTTGTCGTTCTGGCAATCGGCGCGCAATGGCTGCCGCTTTCCAATCAGCAAGCCGGATATATCAACAAACTTGCCAAGAAATATGCCAATCGTGATGTGGTTTTCTTTTTCATTTCCGCCGATTCGACTTCGGAAAAATCAAAAAATTACGCGAGCGATGACAAAATCCGCAAGTTTGCCGCCGATAATCAGTTAACGGTGACGATCCTGCGCGACTCGGACGGCGCGACTTCGCTGAAAACATTCAATATAGATCAATTGCCTTCGTTTGTAATTTTGGACAAAACCGGCAAATTGGCAACTGAACCCTTCAGCGGTTTAGACCCGAAAAACGATATATCAGTTCCGATTTCAAGGGAAATTGATAAACTTTTATAAAAGATTTTCCGGAGATAAAAAGACGAATCTTGCAAAAGACTCGTCTTTTTATTTGGAAAAAACCACTAAATCGTAGTATAAGTTTGATATGAAAACGATTTTCTTAAAATCAGCTTTTTTAAGCCTTGTCCTTACTTTTAGTTTTTCTTTAATTGTCGGGGCGCAAACTCAACAATTCAAAACATCTTCGGCAATCAACGAAAACCCTCAAACAATCAAAGCCAAACGCAAAATTATCAAGCTTTTATTGACTGATCTTTTTAAGAATAATGCCGATCAGGAGATCCATCTGTCAACCAAAAATATCCCTTCGGAAATCCAAAAAGAATTTCCGGTGATTAGAAATTTAACGACCAAACTAATTGCACCGGATGCGGTTGTGCCGGAAAATGAATGTCCTTTTGAATTTCGCATTTTTTCGGTTTCCGGCAAAAAAGCCTCGGTTTTATTCGGCGATTGCAATGATGGTTTAGGCTATACATTTGAAAAAACACGCGGCAAATGGAAATTGATTCCGAATGAAAGCGTTAATCCGAATTAATTTCCCGCAGAAGCCGATACGCCAGATTTATCGGCAACCCGACGACATTCCAATAATCTCCTTCGATTTCTTCAATAAAAAGCGCGGCTTGCGCCTGCACGGCATACGCTCCGGCTTTATCGAGCGGTTCGCCGTTTTCCGCCAAAAAATCAATTTCCGCATTATTCATTTCAGCAAATTTTACCCGTGTTTTCTGCAAACCGACAATGGATTTTGGACGTTGGATTTCGGATTTCGGATTTTTTGAACTTTGAACTTTGAACTTTGAACTTCGAACTTTTTTAATAATGGCGATTCCGGTTAAAACTTCGTGCCAGTTGCCGGAAAGCATCTTTAACATTCGCCGCGCCTCTTCCAAATCCAGAGGCTTTCCGATGATCTGATTATCAATGACGACGGTCGTATCTGCGCCTAAAACCAGCGCGTTTTCGTAAGATTCGGCGACGCGTTCGGCTTTTTCACGTGCCAATCTCTGAACGTAATCCGCCGCATTTTCGCCCTCAAATTCGGTTTCGTCAATATCTGCGGTGTGTTTGGTAAATTCCCAGCCGACGGAAGTTAAAATTTCGGCGCGGCGCGGGCTTCCCGATGCCAAAATCAATTTTGGTAGATTTATCATTTATCATTTATCATTTATCATTTATCATTTATTACGCGGACAAAATTAAAAGTTCATAGCATTAATCTTTCCGCACTTAAAGCAAAACAAATGATAAATGTTCAATGATAAATGTTCAATGATAAAAGATGAACGAACTGTTTCAGGCTCTGCCGAAAATTATTGACGAATTTAAGGATAAGCCGGGATTTCTGGAATCGGTGGTTTTTGTCGCGTGGCGCAAAATCGCCGGCGAAAGTCTTTCGGAACATACCGTTCCGTTTCGGCTTTTCGGCAAACATCTGATCATTGCCGTCGCCGATAAAATGTGGAAACGCCATCTCGAACTTTTGAGCGGCGATATGATCTTTAAGATAAATTCCGCGCTAAAACAGGAAGTCGTCAAATTTATCGAGTTTCGGATTGATGAGGAATTAGTGAAAAGCGAACGCTCAAAAGAAAAAAATCAACTGATGAGCGACGAAGAATTACGAGAAATCGCGCTCGATAAAATCACGCCGAAACTCCGGCGTTCGGCGGACGCGATCAAGGACGACAATCTGCGCTATCAATTTCTGCTCGCCGCCGGAAGCTGTCTGGCGCGCAAGGAAAAGTTGAAGAATAAAGATAAATAAGCACCAATGGAAAATAAAAAACGGAAAACGGAAAATATAAGAAAACGACTAAACTGAAAGTTGAGTGTTTATTTAAAGAAGTTTTTAGACTTTCATAATATCTTAAAACCTTTTCTTACCCGCTTAATTTTGTCGATTTCGGTGATTTTGTTAAACTCGAAGTGGAGTTGAAAATATGAATATCACAATCACGGGAGAACTCGAAGAATTAATTAATGAGCAATTAAAATCAGGCTTCTTCGATTCACCAAACCAGGTTATCCGCGAAGGCTTGCGGCTTTTGCGCGAACAAAATCAACTTCGGGAAATCCGCCGAGAAGAATTGCGGAGTGAGATTCAAAAGGGAGTTGATGCGATAAAAGAAGGCAGATTTAAAACTTACAATTCTGCCGATGAAATGATCGAAGACGTTATCGGCGAAGCAAGAGCGGAATTTGAAGCGAGAAAGCAAAATGGCAAATGAATTTAAACTTACCGAAGACACACGGCAAGATTTAAAAGAAATTTGGATATATATTGCTGAGTTTAGTCCGAATTCTGCCGACAAAAAATTAAGAGAATTCAAAGAAAAATTTCAACTTGTCGCTTCAAATCCGAAGATCGGACGCAGCCACGACAATTTGATTATCAATCTGCGAAGTTTTCCGCACAAAGATCACATAATCTTTTATTTTCAGGTTGAAAACGGAGTTGAAATTTACCGCATTTTGCACGGCGCGAGAAATATCGAAGATTTATTTGAAAATTATTTTGAAGGATTAAAACCATAATGGATATAAAAAAAATCGCAAAGCTGGCGCATCTCGAGATAACCGAGGAAGAAGTCGCGCTCTATACGCCGCAGATGGCGAGCATCGTCGGTTATATCGAACAATTAAACGAACTCGACACTGAAAATATCGAACCCGCAATCGGCGGTCTAACGCCCGAAGGCGAAGCGACCGACACGCGCCGCGAAGATGTGCCGCACGGATCACTCGGTCAGAAACTCGCACTCGATCAAGCTCCGACGGCAACCAACGGACATTTCAGAGTGCCGAAGGTGTTATGAGTTCAAAGTTCAAAGTTCAAAGTTCCAGGTTCAAAGTTCAAAGTTCAAAGTTCAAAGTTCAAAGTTTGAATCGTAAAATTTCGATTTTAAGATTTACCTTTTACCTTTTACCTTTTACCTTTTACCTTTTTACCCTTTCCTGCAGTGTTCCGAATCTGGAAAGCCCGGAATGCACCGCCGCGCGAACGCCGGTCAGACAATTTTATTCGTTTCACGTCGGTAACGAGATGAAACCTTCGGCGGAAAATCTGAAACTGCGCGAAGGATTTTTGACCCCGGAATTACGCCAAGAATTGGCAAAGCAAAGCGAAACTAATAAAGATTATTTTACGCAAACCGATGATTATCCGAAGACGTTTCGCGTCGGTGAATGCCAAGCCGTTTCGCCCGAAAAAACCGTTTTTCAGGTCGTGCTTTTCTGGAAGGACGAAAACCGGAGCGAACAGCGCGAGATCAACGTCGAAACGGTCAAACAAAACGAAAGTTGGTTGATAAATAAAGTAGAGAATAAACTTAATGATAAATAATATTGGAAAGAAGGAATAAACTATCAACTATCAACTATCAACTATTAACTATTTTTGAGAAATAATTTGTCCAAAATAATTAAAAGTTTACAGTTTATAATTTATAGTTCGGTTATCGAATTTCTTTCCGATCTTTTTGTCAAAATGACCAAAAATTAGATTTTATGACAATTCGTTCAAACATCGAAAAAACTTTAAAAAACGCGGAATTATTAAATGATTCCTTGAATTCATTCTTAAAAATCGAGAATGATTACGCGCTGAAACGCGCCGCAGAAGTAGAAAATTCTTCCGGCGAAAATCAAAATTTGCGCGGCGTGGCAATCGCCGTCAAAGACAATATCTGCACGCGCTTTTCGCAGACTTCGTGCGGCTCGCGCATTTTGGGAAATTATCGCCCGCAATACAACGCAACGGCGGTTGAAAAATTAAACGCGGCGGGCGCGGTCATTATCGGCAAAACGAATATGGACGAATTTGCGATGGGTTCGTCGAACGAAAATTCCGCGTTCGGAAATGTCAAAAATCCCTGGGATTTAGAGAGAGTTCCGGGCGGAAGTTCGGGAGGTTCCGCCGTCGCGGTTGCTTCGGGCGTGGTTCGCGCCAGCTTGGGTTCGGAAACAGGCGGTTCGGTTCGCCAGCCGGCTTCGTTTTGCGGAATCGTCGGTCTGAAGCCGACTTACGGCAGAATCTCGCGGTACGGGCTGGTCGCCTTTGCCTCGTCGCTCGATCAGATCGGGATTTTCGGGCAAACGTCGAAAGATGTCGCCGAAGTTTTAAGAGCGATTGCCGGACGCGACAAACACGATTCGACGACCGCCGACGTGGAAGTTCCCGATTACGCGGCGCAACTCGAGAACGATATACAGGGCAGAAAAATCGGCGTTCCGCGTGCGCTTTTTGGCGAAGGTCTGGACGCGGAAGTCAGAGATTCGGTCGAACTGGCGATTGAAAATTACAAAAAATTAGGCGCGGAAATCGTTGAAACGGAATTGCCGAATTCAAAATATTCCATCGCCGTTTATTACATAATCTGCACGGCGGAAGCGTCTTCCAACTTAGCGCGGTTTGACGGCGTGCGTTACGGTTTTCGGGCGGAAAACGCTAATGAACTGCGCGAAATGTATATGAAAACCCGTGAAGAAGGCTTCGGTGCGGAAGTCAAACGCCGCATAATGCTCGGCACATATGTGCTTTCCAGCGGTTATTACGATGCTTATTATGCGAAAGCGCAAAAGGTTCGCACGCTTTTGAAGCAGGATTTCTTTACTGCGTTTGAAAAATGCGACGCGATTCTGACACCGACTTCGCCGACGACCGCCTTTAAGATCGGCGAAAAATCCGATGATCCGCTGGCGATGTATCTCAGCGATATTTATACGGCTTCGGCAAATCTTGCGGGAATTCCGGGAATTAGTGTGCCGTGCGGTGTGTCTGATGCAGGTTTGCCGATCGGTCTGCAACTGGTCGGAAAATACTGGTCGGAAAATGTTTTGCTCAATCTGGCAAATGTTTATGAAAAAGAATTTCCGCTTAATGCAAAGCCGGAAGTTTTTGCCGCATAAAGTAGCGTGGGGGGGGGGGGGGGAGGGTGGAGAGACTAAAGAGAACCACAAACCACACCACACGCCAGCCACGG
>JBBRVS010000051.1:0-28327 GCA_038246645.1 Pyrinomonadales bacterium | reverse complement strand
AGGAAACCGAATTAATTCCGGCGATAGATTTTGTCAATCTCGCCGCCGAATTTCTCGAACTCGAACTGATTCCCGAACATCCCGAATCAAACAATCTTTTGACGGCATTAGCCGTTTTGGAAGAGGATTGTCTTTATTTCAACAATCATCTGAAGAAATGGTACAAGGCGTTCTGCATCGCGCACGAGATCGGGCATCACCGGCTGCATCACCGGAGCGTTCACTGCACCGGGCAAGAAATCAGCGAATCGTCCGGGGAACCGGATGGAGCTTCGGCGACGGAGAAAATCGTCGGTTACGGCGCGGGAAATCGACGGGAACGCGAAGCCAATCTGTTCGCGCTCGAATTTTTGCTGCCGTCGGACGCGCTCCGAAAACTTTATTTAGGCGAAAAATTAAACGCACGGATGATCGGCGAAATGGCGGAAATGCCGCCGGAAGTCGTCGCCGCGCAGCTTGCCCGCGCTCTGCTTGTGCCGTCGGGCGAAAACGAAATTGAATCTGAAGAATTCATTATCAAATATGACCTCGACGTAAGTCAGAAACGCGCCGCCGAAACAATAAACTGTCCGACGCTCGTTTACGCCGGACCGGGAACGGGCAAAACGCAGACTTTGACGCACCGCATCAATCATCTGATCGAAAACGGAATGGAGCCGAAACGCATTTTAGCTTTAACTTTTTCCAACAAAGCGGCGGAAGAAATGCGGGAACGAATCGGACGAATTAACGAAAATGCCGCCGCTCAGATTCAGGTGATGACCTTTCACGCTTACGGTTTGGATGTTTTGAGAACCTATTACGAGGAAGCCGAACTCGAAGTCAAATCCAATCTGCTCGATAAAATTGACGCACTGCTTCATTTAGAGAAAAATCTGCACGTTTTACAGCTCGAACATTATCAAAACTTGCACGAACCGACACAAAACCTCGCGGCGATTCTGGGCGCGATCTCGCGCGCCAAAGATGAACTCTGTTCGCCGGAAGAATATAGAACTCTTGCCGAAAAAATGCTCGAAAAATGCGCTGAATCAGATGATGACGAAGCCCTTATAAAAGCGCAGAAGGTTTTGGAAACCGCCCGCGTTTATGAGTATTACGAAAAATTCCTGCGCGATAAAAAAATGCTCGATTTCGGCGATCTGGTGTATCGTGCGGTCAGGCTTTTGCAGGAAAATGAAGAAGTTAAACGGGAAGTTCGCGCCCGATACGACGCGATTTTGGTGGATGAATTTCAGGACGTCAACCGCGCCTGCGGCGTTTTGCTTAAGGAAATTGCGGGCGACGGTATAAACCTCTGGACGGTCGGCGATTTGCGCCAATCAATCTACCGCTGGCGCGGCGCGTCTCCGGCAAACATTAATCTGTTCGGCGTGGATTTTCCCGATGCGGAAACCGTCTCTCTGGAAACCAATTACCGCTCGCGCACGGAAATCGTCGAAACATTTTCGCATTTTGCGGGGAAAATGCAGACAGGCGCAAGCGAAGAGATTTTCGGCAAATGGGAAGCAATGCGCGGTGCGGCGTTTGAAGATAAAAAAAAGGCGGTTAAATTCATTCTCGCTGACAACCTCGAAGCCGAAGGCGCATTTATCGCCGAACAGATAGAAACTTTGCGCGAAAATGAACATTTAAGTTACAAAGATTGCGCGATCATCTGCCGGACGCATTCGCAGCTTAATAAATTCGCCAAAATTTTAAGCGCGAAAAACATTCCCGTATTTTACTTGGGCGAACTGTTCGAGCGCGAAGAGGTGCGCGATCTGCTCGCGCTGCTCGATCTGAAGGTTTCCATGAAAAGTCATTCGCTGATTCGCGTCGCAAACTTTCCCGAATACAAAATCCCGCTCACCGACAGCCGCCAAATCATCGCGGCGCAAAAGGAAAACGATCAGACATTTGCCGAAGTTTTGCGCGACGAAGATTTTACAAACAATCTTTCGGCGGAAGGAATCGCGGGAGCGAAAAACCTTTTAAATCATCTGAATTCATCGCCGAACGACATTTCCGCGTGGAGTTTCCTGGGGCATTATCTATTCGGCGAAAGCGCGTATTTAGAAGCTTTATTTGCTGAAGATGATGTCAACAATCAATCGAAAAGACTCGCCGTTTTTCAATTTTTGCGGCTCGCGCAAAGCCTCGAAGACAGATTTTCAAGGGGCGAAAGATCGCCGATTGAAGAGCTGCTCAATTACGTCAAAAAACTCGCGCATTTTAACGAAGACAAAAACTACGCGCAGATTCCGACCGAAGCCGAAAACCTCGATGCCGTCCGGTTGTTGACCGTCCATTCGGCAAAAGGTCTGGAATTTCCGGCAGTATTTTTGCCGTATTTGGGAAAAGGAAAAATCCCTTCAAACCGCCAATCGCAAACCTGTCCGAACCCGGATGAAATGATCGCCGGGGACGCGGATTTTCACGATGCCGAAGAAGAATGTCTGTTTTTTGTCGCGTCATCGAGAGCAAGAGATTTTCTGTATCTGTCGCGGGCTAACGATTATTCAAAAAATCATTCGCGCTTTCTCGAAATGCTCGAAGATGTTTTGCCGCCTGCCCAAATGATCGCCGGAGAAATTGAAAAAGTTGAATTGCCTATTCCTCAAAATACGGACGAATCGGCGCGGCGAAACCTTTACGCGGCGGAACTCGACCGCTATCTGCGCTGCGGGCGCGATTATTATTACTCAAATATTTTGGGTTTGAAGGCTTCGGGGGAAAAATCGGTTTATGTCAAATTTCACGGCTGCGTTTACGATACTCTGCGGTCGCTGCAAACGATGCGGCAATTAGAAAATATTGAATTAAATGAAAAGGTCGCACTCGAACGTCTTAACGAATTCTGGCAAGCGGCGGAAATAGATCTGCATTCTTACGCCCCCGTTTACCGCGCCCGCGCCGAAGAAATCGTTCGCCGAATATGCCGCAAACTCGAAAACTCGGTAATATCTCCTGACGAAATTGTCCGTCCGACCTACGAAGTCAAACTTGGTAACGGAACGATCAAAGTCCATCTCGATGCCGTCGAAATTATTAAGAATGATGAAGGCGAAAAAACGGCGGTTATTCGCAAATATAAAACGGGCAAATCTCCGAAAAAACCGACAACCGACGATGCGGACGTGCTGATGAAAGTCGCCGTGCAGAATCACTTCCCGGAAGTTGAAACCTCATTTCACAAGATTTTTCTAAGCGATGACGAAGTTCAGGAAATAAATATCACGCCCAAAGTTATCGGAAATCGCCTGAAAAAATACGAAGATGCGATTGACGGAATTAATAACAGAATCTTTGAACCGTCGCCGTCTGACAATAATTGTCCGCATTGTCCGCATTTCTTTATCTGTCCGAGCGGTGATTCTTAAACTAATAAATCATCAGAAATTGGAATACATTTGGTGAGAATTTATGCTAAGGCTTGGAACAGGCTTGACCCGAAAGAAATTCATCCTTTTTCGGTTATTGTGATTTCTGTTAGAGAATACAAGATTAGTTCCGTCTTTTTAAGAATAATTTAAGCACGCTGCTCTGCAGAAAAAGAGAAAAAATATATGTTTGGAGCAATCGCCGGAGACATAATCGGCTCGGTTTACGAAAGAAATAACATAAAGACCGTAGAGTTTCCACTATTCGTTGAAGAATCAAGGTTTACGGATGATTCGGTTTTAACGATTGCGGTCGCTCACGCCATTTTAGATGATTTGGATTATGCCGAGACGCTGAAATCATACGGGCGAAAGTATCCGAACGCGGGTTATGAGAGTTCATTTCTAAAATGGGTATTTTTACCGAACAGTGAGCCATACAATAGTTGGGGAAACGGTTCGGCGATGCGCGTCAGTCCAATCGGATGGGCTTTTGATACCGCAGAAGCGGTTCTGCGTGAGGCTGAAAAGAGCGCCGCTGTAACTCACAATCATCCCGAAGGAATTAAAGGGGCGCAGTCTGTGGCTCTGGCAATTTTGATGGCAAGGCAGGGCGCAGGTAAAAAGGCAATCAAGCAGGAATTAGAAGGGCGTTTCGGTTACAATTTGAATCGCAGATTATCTGCAATAAGACCGGTTTATCAATTTGATGTTTCCTGCCAGGGATCAGTTCCTGAGGCGATTATCGCTTTTCTTGAATCGGAAAATTTTGAAGATGCGGTTCGCAAAGCGATTTCAATCGGGGGCGACAGCGATTTCAATCGGCGGCGACAGCGATACGATCGCCTGTATTGCGGGAAGTATCGCCGAAGCTTTTTACAAAGAAATTCCGGCGGAAATAATAACGGAAGTAAATCAGCGTCTGCCCGGTGATTTGCGGGAGATCGTCGAGCGGTTTGCTATGAACACTAATTCTGACAACGATTATAAAAAACAATCAAATAATGATGATTTGGAAAACCTGTTTGAAGCCTACTTGCAAACCGATTACATAATTAGCGACGAAACGGTTGATTTAACCCTGCGGGTCAATGAAAAAAACTCTGAACTTGATAGCTTATTAACCAAGTATCAAACAAATTCCGCTACTTTTCTGACAGCCTACAATCCTTATTCGAAACCACTGAGTCAGGTTGAAAACGAAAAAAGACAGGAAACGCTCGTTTCGATCTTAAAAGAAAAAGGCTACACACTCCTTAAGGGCTTCGGGCAAAGTCGAACAGGCAATTGGCAGCTTGAACCAAGCGTTATGATAATAGGAATTAATTTTCAGACAGCACTGGAACTTGCCCGCCAATTTGAACAAAATGCCTTTATTTTTCTCGAAAAGAGTAAATCACCGAAATTAATCAGATCGAGATAACTGCAAGAGCTCATCGCAGCACTTATAAATTTTACGATCACGCTCTCACCAGACAACAAACATAAAAATGCCTGATTCCCGATAGTTTCTTGCAGACAGACAAAAAATTACTTTTTTTATCTGTCTGCAATTTCAAAGCAGATCGAAAAGTTTGTTTAATATTTTCGGCTTTTCATTTCCGATTTTCATAATTCCCGTTCATTTCTTCTATACGAAGCGAAATTAAACGCTTTTTGCTAAGGAGAAAAAGAAATGAAACAGCAAAAACTAACCTTCAATCAAATCTGCGCTCAAGCCGAAAAGGATAATTCGGAGAAACTGATGAGCAAAGCCCGCCTTGCCAATCGTTTGGCGAAACGCTCGCGTGGAATGCAAAGACAAACGGCGTATGCCGTCAAAGCGGACGCACTTTCTTCGCTCGTTCATAAAATGCCCAAGCGCGTTGACGTGCGCCTTGATATTATTCTGACCGATTTCGTCGTCGTCGAACTGAAAAATACAAATGTCGGTCTGCATTTTCCGATTGTCCGACTTTAAGGTCATTTATCTATTCGGCAAGCGCAAAATAAAAAAAATGCCGACCCAACCAAATTATTTTTTAGGAATTATTTATGAAACGAAGAATCATCACCATAGACATCGAAACGCTGCCGACGGCGGAAGCCTTTGAATCGAAACTTTTCTGGGAAACCGAAGAGGAATACCGCAAAACCGCGTGCGACGCCAATCTCGGCAGAATCCTCTGCATCGGCTACTCGGAACAAAACGAGCGCGGGCAGATCATCGAACACGGCTGTTTCGGCTACCGCCAAGAAACGAAGGATTTCGAGCCGGACGAATCAATCATTTTAGCTGAATTCTGGCAATTCTTTCGCGGGTTTGACACTTACAATGACCTGATTATCGGTCATAACATTTTAGATTTTGATCTGCCGTTTATCGTCCGGCGTTCGATCATTAAAAACATCCGCCCGACCGTTAATTTCTACTTCGGCAAATACAAAAAAGCCCCGATCTTCGACACGATGCGCGAATGGGACTGCTGGAAATGGGGCGGCAAAACATCGCTCAAAAAACTCGCCTTCGCGCTCGGTTTGGAATGTCCGAAAACCGATGATATTGACGGCTCAAAAATCTACGACGCTTTTCTCGAAGGCAGATTCGAGGAAATTTACAAATACTGTATGCGCGACGTGAAAACCACGCGCAACATTTGGCGGCGAATGAATTTTGAGTTTCCCGCCCCGAAGGCTTCGGAGATGCTGGCACTGGCGGTTTAATACGGATTTAGATCTCACACCTCACCTATTTTGATCATCGGTTGCATCTCACTCCTCACCTCATTTTCACCGGGCGGCGAAGCACTTTTTGATCGAAAAACTTCGCCGCCTGATTTAACAACAATTTTTAGACGACTGAATTTTCAGTCAAGGAATTAAATATATGAACAATAAAACGAATTCCGCAAACAGCGGAGAATACAAAAAACGCACCGTCCACAACCTGATTATTCTCGACGAAAGCGGCTCGATGGAAGCGATCAAAGCGGCGACTGTTACCGGCTTTAACGAAGTCGTCCAAACCATCAAGGGCGTTGAGCGAAAATTTCCCGAACAGACGCATTTCGTCTCGCTCGTTACCTTTAACGGTCTCGGCATTAGTACCAAATTATTCGCCAAAAAGATCAAAAATTTGATGGAATTAGATGCTGATACTTTCCAGCCCGACGCTTCTACGCCGCTCTATGATGCCATCGGCTTTTCGGTCAATAAACTGAAAAGGAAAATAGAAGACGAAACCGATTACCAAGTGCTCGTAACGATCATCACGGACGGCGAGGAAAACTCCTCGACCGAATACACCAGGCGCGGGCGGTCAAACAATTGATTGACGAGCTGAAAAGCCGCGGTTGGACATTTACCTACATCGGCGCGAATCACGATGTCGAACGAGTCGCCTTTTCGCTCTCGATTTCCAATACTCTGAAATTTGAAGCTAATGAAACGGACGTCAAACGCGCATTTGACCACGACAAAAAAGCTCGAATGGTTCACGCCACGAAACTGCGGCGCAACGAAGATGTGCAGGAAAGATATTTCGAGGACGCGGACGACAAAATCGAAAATTAATCAAATGTTTATTTTACAGTTTTTCGCAGTTCGTTTTATTTTTAAGATAACAGGGGGCATATAAGATTTTTCGTTCCTGTCTGATAAATTGCGAGAAAAAATCGAATTTCTGAGAGAAAAACGTCGAAACTTGATCGAATACTGGACGGAAATTCTAAGTTTTTCCGGAAACGCGTCAAAAATTCAAATTCCCGAAGAGCCGCCGTTGATTTTTGCAAACGACACCGAAAATCGGGCTGAAATTATCTATGAATTTTGAGAGCAATGTCTGTAATGAAACGGGGGATTTTGTCATAGTAATATGAATTCCCGAAAAATGAATCAAAATACTATTGAACCCAACGCGAATTTCATTTCCCGAGCTTCGCCTTGTCAATATTCATTTCTAAATTTGTCGTTAATTTTTAATCTGACTCAAACCTGAGAATATGGTTTTTGAGCGATTTTATATTTTACGGCAAGTTTGCCGTAAAACGATTTGTGAGAATTTTAGTTTATAAATGTAATCAATATGGAAACTGAAAACATATCATATGAAGAATTATTCCGAACGGCTTTTGATAAAACCCCATTTCACTATCAAACGCAATTAGCCGAAACGGTGTTGCCTGAATTAATAAATGTGCCGACCGGTGCAGGAAAAACCGCCGCAATTTTAGGCGCGTGGCTCTGGCGCAGAATAAATAATCCCGAAAGCGTCGGGCGGCGTTTGATCTATTGTCTGCCGATGCGAACTTTGGTCGAACAAACGCGCGAAGTCGCAAAATCTGCTGTAGAAAACCTCGTATTAAAAGATCGTTTTTCGGTTCACACACTTTACGGCGGTGATGTCAGCGACGATTGGGACATTTTTCCCGAACGCGAGCAGATAATTATCGGAACGCAGGACTTACTGCTTTCGCGCGCCCTCAATCGCGGTTATGCGATGAACCGTTTCCGCTGGGCATTTCATTTCGGGCTTTTTAACAACGATTGTTTGTGGGTTTTCGACGAAATTCAGCTTTTCGGCGACGGTTTGGCAACAACTTCGCAGCTTCAGGCTATGCGCGAAAAATTTCAAACTTTCGGAAATGCCAAATCAATTTGGATGTCGGCGACCCTTGATAAAAATTGGCTGAAAACGATTGATTTTGCGCCGAAAGTTGATGAACTAAAAACACTTTCGCTTTCATCAGAAGATAAACAAGGCGAAGTTTTGAGTAAGCGTTTGATAGCAGTAAAAGATTTGAAAAAAGCCGGAATCGAATGCCGTTTGCCGAAAGGTTTGGCGGAATTTGTTGTCGAAAAACACGAAAACGAAACGCAAACTTTAGTTGTCGTCAATACGGTTAAAAGAGCGCAGGAAGTTTATGCGGAAATCGAAAAACTTTACGTCGAAGCCGAAAAACAGTCGAAAAAATCAGATAAACCGACACTTTTGAAAATCAAATCGAAAAGCCTGAAATCAAACTGCTTCACTCGCGTTTTCGTCCGGTTGAACGCAAAAAATGGCAGAAAATATTCAACAAACAATTTGACGAAAACGGCAATGAAAAATCTGTAAACCGTATTATTATTGCCACCCAAGTTGTCGAAGCCGGAGTTGATATTTCGTCGAAACTTTTGATTACCGATCTTGCGCCGTTTGCGTCGCTCGTTCAGCGTTTCGGGCGTTGCAATCGAAACGGCGACGACGAAAACGCGGAAGTTTTTTGGATTGATTTGCCGCTCAAGGAAAAAGATAAAGACAAAGATTACAGCGAAAAAGACTTTGAAAAAATTGACGAGAAAAAACTCGTCGAACTCGTCAAACCTTACGAAATCGAAAGTGTGAAAAAGGCAAAAGCGATTCTCGAATCGCTTCGCTCGGTTTCGTTGAATGTTTTGGAAAAACTTAATTACACCGAACCTTTTGTGCCGAATCACGTTTTGCGACAGCGCGATTTGGTTGATCTATTCGACACGACTGCCGATTTGTCAGGTTTTGATCTCGACATTTCGCGCTTCGTGCGCGGCGGCGAAGAACGCGATGTTTCCGTTTATTGGCGCGAAAATGTCGAAGCCAAAATCAATGAAATTAAAGAAGCGATAAAACAAAATGAAGCTAAAGAAACCAAAAAGCCAAAAGTTTCGCAGAAAACTTTGCGCGAATGGAACAAAGCACTTTCCGGTGACCGCAACGAACTTTGTTCCGTGCCAATTTACGAAGCAAAAGATTTTCTCAAAAATAAAACAGCTTATGTTTTTGACGCGCTCAAAGGAAGCTGGGAAAAGGCGGTCGCAAATAATTTGCGAACCGGAATGATTTTGCTCTTTGACGCAAAAAGCGGCGGTTACGAAACGGAAAAAGGTTGGAATTCAAAAGCAAAAAAAGAAGTTTCCTTAGCTTCAATCGAAGTAAAGACCGATTCAAACGATTCCGTCAACGAATCTTACAACGATGATAATTTGACTTATCAACCGTCAAATTTTTTCCGTTATACGCAAACTCTGCAAGCGCATTCACGCGAAACGCGCCTTGCCGCCGAAAAGATTTTGGACGAATTAAATCTTTCCGAACTCAGAGATTTTCGGCAGCAGATAACATTTGCCGCGCATCATCACGATTTAGGCAAAGCGCACGAAGTTTTTCAAAAAACTTTGCACGGCGACAAAGAAAACTTTACGGACATTTTGGCGAAATCTAAAAAAGGCGGCAAACATTCGCGCAAAAAATTCCGCCACGAATTAGCCAGCGCGTTAGCTTTGCTTGAAAACGGTAGAAGCGATCTGGAAATTTATTTGGCGGCTTCGCATCACGGGAAAGTTCGCCTTTCGATTCGCGCTTTGTCGGATGAAACGAAGCCTTTTGAACTCGGCGAAAACGATGAATACAAACCACTTGATAAAAATTTTGCGCGTGGAATTTGGGACGATGACAAATTGCCCGCAACCGATTTGGGCGATGGCGAAATTTTCCCCGAGACCGTTTTGAATCTTGACGCAATGCAAATCGGCAGGAGCATCAACGGCGAACCTTCGTGGCTCGAAAGAATGTTGAAACTGCGTGATGAATTGGGCGTTTTTCGCCTTGCATATTTGGAAGCAATCGTCCGCGCCGCTGATGTGCAGGCAAGCGCAAATCCGCAAGATTACAAAGAAAAAGGAGAAGCCGAAAATGACTAACAAAATTCTTTTGCGCGGCTGTGCGCCCGAACCTTTAATTCATTACCTAAAAGCCCTCGGCATAATGCGTCTGGTGGCGAACCAACTCGACCCGCAAGTGCGCGGCGCGTGGACGGCGGACGGTTTTCTGCTTGAAACAATTAAGACCGAAGACGAATTGATTGACTTTTTTCTTGATAAATACGAGCCAACGCCGATTGTTGCACCTTGGAATAACAGCAGCGGTTTTTATTTAAAAGACAAAAAAGCGCGTGGTTATATCGAAAATTTATTCGCTCTTTCCGACTCTCGTTTCGACGAGTTTTATTCGGTTGTAGAAACGGCTAAAAAAATTGTTGGTGATCGAACCGAAGCTCCGAAAGATTTTGACAAAGTTACAATGCTGAAACAAGCACGTTGTCTGTTTCCAGAAAAATCTTTGGCTTGGCTTGATGCCGCTTTTGTTCTCGGAACGGAAAAACCTGATTATTTACCGCTTCTCGGTTCGGGCGGAAACGATGGGAATTTCAGTTTTACAACCAATTTGTTTGAAAAGTGGTTAAATGTTTTACCGAAAAATAATAGTTCCAAACAGCAAACAGCAAGTAAAAACCAACTTTTTGCGGCTCTTTTTCAAAAGCCTGTCGGACTTGAAAAAGCTGCTATCGGACAATTTCATCCGGGCGGCGCTGGCGGCGCAAATTCGACGCAGGGAGTCACCGGTGATTTTTTAGTAAATCCTTGGGAATTTATTTTATTGATCGAAGGTTCTCTGCTTTTAGCAAGCGCAACCGTTCGCCAATTGCAAGCTGGAGCGCGAAGCCGTGCTTCATTTCCTTTTACCGCAAACAGTTCAACAATCGGTTATGGAACGGCAACGGACGGCGAAAAAATTCGCGCCGAAATGTGGCTTCCGATTTGGTCGCGGCTGACGAGTTTTGCTGAAATCGCGCATATTTTCAAAGAAGGTCGTGTGCAATTCAATTCGGGAAATCGTCGCGCCCGAAGCGGTTTCGATTTTGCTCGTGCCGTTGCCGAACTCGGTGTTGACCGAGGAATCGAAGCCTTTCAGCGTTACGCTTTTATCGAACGCAACGGACAGGCAAATCTCGCCACCCCGCTCGGCGTTTTTGAAGTTAAAGAACGTCCGTTGGCTTCAATGCTTTTTGAATTTGACCGTTGGTTTGACGCTTTACGTCGTGCAACATCGGATGCAAAGAAAACTCCACCGCGATTTGTTCGTGCCGCTAAAAATATCGAAGAAGCGAGTTTCAAACTCTGCAATGACGGCACGGAAGATTCTTTGCGCGAAGTGTTTGTTGCGCTCGGCGCGGCACAACGCGAATTGTCGAATGGTGAAAAATTTCGTGCAGATAAACCTTTTCTTTCGCCTCTGACAAGTTTAAAAACTCATTGGGCGTGGAAAACTGATGATAGGTCAAACGAATTTAAAATCGCACAGGCTTTGGCTTCGATTATTGGTGAGAAAGGTTTGCATTCGATCCGCGAAAATTTGGAATCGGTTGAATTTAATGATAAAAAGAAATTTTTAGAGTGGTCAAATGACTCGACAAGCACGATTTGGAGCGCGGGCGATTTGGCGGAAAATTTGTCGCGTGTTTTGCAAAGACGCTCAATTGACGCGCGTTCCGGCGGTTTATCGCATCCGCAAATGCAGTCGAAACGCTTTGCTTCGCTCAATTCGATTGCCGCATTTTTGGATTTTCAGACCGATGATGAACGCTTGGAAGATTATATTTTCGCGCTCAATTTGATTGATTGGCGAAATGTGAAACCGCCTGAACCGTCGAAAAAAGCAAATTCGGCGAATCTGCCGCGAATTTATGCTTTGCTCAAACTTTTGTTTTTGCCCAATGGCAAATTCATCCGTGAAAACGGCGAAAAAATCATAATCAAACACGAACCGTCAATCGTGCCGCTGCTTCGCGCCGGAAGAATTTCGGACGCATTGGAAATTGCCGAAAAACGTTTGAAATCGTCAGGCATTATGCCTTTTACAAAAGATTTTTATTACCCGAAAGAAGAAGGCGCACGACTCGCCGCCGCGCTTTTGATACCGATTGACCAAACCGCGATCAGCGAAATTGCGCGTCTGGTTTTACCCGATACGCAAGAAATTTGAAACCGCGTTCAGAGTCCACGCTTCAGCGGGTTTTCCGCCGCGCTTCTCGGGCGGAAGCCAACTAAAGTTGGAACTCTGAACTAAACATAAAACATTTGGAGAACAAAAATATGACACTTGAAAATTTATTCACTTCGTTGCAAAATGAACCGCGTCTTTTAATCGAAGCCGAACTCAAACCCGTGCAAGGCTCACGTTTTCAGCCGACCGGATTTCCCGATTTGGGAGCGGCGACTTATAAACGTCCCGACGGAACATCAATGCTTATCGTCGAATCGGCGCAATCAATGGCGAACCGTTTGGAAGAAGTTTGCTGGAATAAGGCAGACGACAAAATTGATGAAAAACTTAACGGTTTATCGCACGTTGTCGTGAATTTGGATAACGGACAAACAACAAATTCCTTGCTTGAAGCACATCGTTTAAATTCGGCATATTTTATGTCGCAAGATGAAAGTCAAACGATTAAAAAGCGTGTTAAAGAAACCGTTGGCGATGCCGACAGCGGCGTTTTGAATATTCGTGAATTGGCGCGAACGGTTTTCAAACTCGATGCCGGTTCGGTTTTGCACGGCGTTTTTCTCGAAAAAGTTGCCGGACGGCTTCGCCTTCAAAGATTGCTTTCCGCATTTATCGAATCCGAAGGTGTGAACACCGTTGCATCAGGCGGCGTAAAACTCGACGGCGTTGATCCGAAAGGTGATGCGGCAAAAGGTTTCGGCAATGTTCCGTTTGCGCGAACTGAATTTGTCGCCGAAAAAACAACTGCGTTTTTCAATCTTGATTTAGCGACAATGCGCGGTTACGGTTTGGGCGAAAATGCCGAGAAACTTTTGATTACAGCAAGTTTATTCAAGATTCTACGTTTTCTAAATACAGGTTTGCGTTTGCGGACGGCTTGCGATTTTGAGTTGGAAACATTGACTGTAACACGCCCGAAAAATCTTTCGATTGACGATTTAAACACACTTTTGACGGAAATTGAACAGGCTTTGCCCTCATTGATTCGCGTTTGTAATTTCGGCGAACAACCTTTGCAATTAGTAGGCAAAATGCCGCCACCTAAGAAAAAAGATAAAGCAGAAGATTCTACGAATAATGAAGAAATCGACAATTAGTAAGGAGAAACTCAATGATAGCAATCAAAATGCGTTTTTTGGCGGGACGTTTTCACGCCACACCCTGGGGACATCACGTTAATGAAGGCGTGGTCGAATATCCGCCGTCATTGTGGCGATTTTTGCGTTCGCTCGTCGCCACATTTCACCGAACTGCGCCGGAAAATGTTGACGAACCGAGTTTGCGCCGAATTTTAGACGCGCTTGCAGATGCGCCCGAATTTCATCTGCCGTCGGCTTCAGTTGCACACACGCGCCATTACGATCAGGCAAACAAAGGCGTTAAATTTTTCGACACATTCGTTTCGTTGAATCCGCAAGATGAAATCATCTGGCTCTGGCGCGATGCCGAATTAGGCGAAACGGACCGCGAAAATCTGGCAAAACTTTTGCGAAACCTGGGCACCTTCGGACGTTCGGAATCCTGGTGCGAAGCCGAATTGCTCGAAGATTTTGCAAAAGAATCAAACAGCAAACCCGTTTCAAACGGTGAATTTAAGCGCGGAAAAGAAATAATTCGTTTGCTTTTGCCAAACGAAAAAGGCGAAAATCTGCTTGAAACATTAAAAATCGAAACGGCAACTATGCGAAAACAAAAACAACTCGAACCAAACGGCTCGCGCCGGGTAACTTACGAACGCGATTCCAACATCCTGACACCGCGCCGAATTTCGCCGCGAAGAAAAACGGAAAGCAAAAGAATAACGGTCGCAAGGTTTGCCTTGTCTTCAAGCGTTTTGCCTTTAATTACTGGAACGATGCCTTTTTCGGAAACTGTGCGGTTTGAGATTTCTCGGAATCGGGCGGGAAATTCATTTTCGACGGCGTTCATTGGAAAAGAATGGAATGAAGATTTGCAAAAATGGCAGCCGCTCAAAGGACATCAGCACGCCCATTTTTTGGCGACTGACGAAGACCGCGACGGAAGATTAGATCATTTGACGATTTATGCGCCGTGTGAATTTAATTCGGACGACTTGGCGGCGTTGGGGCAAATCCGTTTGGTAAAACGACTGAAAAATCTGCCCTCGACAAAACTCGTTTTGATCGGACTCGGAAACACAGAAGATTTTCCCGCAATCCCGATTTTCAAAAAATCGAAAATCTGGCGTTCGGCGGCACCTTTTTCATTGCCGAATTTTCCGAACCGCGGCGGCGGCAAACCTCCGCGCCCGAAGGATTTGCCGGAAGCGCAGTTAATTAAGGAATTAGAAAGCCGCGGCTTGCCCGAACCAACTCGCATTGACCGGATTGACGGCTACGAAACAGAAAAACGCCCGCAAATGCGCTGGCTCGAATTTCACGCCGAAAGATTGCGAAAAGAAATGCACGGCAAAGGACTTTACGGCTTTGAAATCGAATTTGAAAGGGAAGTCGAAGGACCAATCGCCATCGGGTTCGGCTGTCATTTCGGGTTGGGTTTGTTTTTGCCTATAACATAGTAAACTTACCGGCAAGTTTGTTGAAAAATCTGAAGTGCGAAATTTCGGCGACAATGTTTTGTGAGTTTTTTATCAAATGAAATGGAGAATGATTGAATGAGCAAATACTTAATGTTGATAAATATCGGTCCTGTGCAGGATTTTATTGCCACTGCGCGGCGCAGTCGTGATTTGTGGTTCGGTTCGTGGTTTTTGAGCGAAATCTCGAAAACGGCGGCAGGTAAAATTGTCGAACTTTTTAAGAGTGAAAGTTTAATTTTCCCCGCAGTCATTGATCCAGACGATTTACGGGAAAATTCTCCGTTTAACGCCGCAAATAAAATTCTGGCGATTGTTAGCGAAAATCCTAAAATAATCGGTAATATAATTAAATCGGCGATTGATGATAGATTTAGAAGAATTTACAAGGATACTTTCGATGCCATAGGTAAAGATAAATTTGATAAAGATTTGGCGGAAAAACAGCTTGAAGATTTAATCGAATTTTATTGGACGGCGGTTGAATTTGACGGTTCGGGTGAAAATTATCCCGAAGCTCGAAAAAAAGTCGAGTATCTGGCGGCAGCGCGGAAAAATACGCGGCAATTTTCGCCCGTCAATTGGGGATTGAATGTTCCCAAATCTTCGCTCGACGGCAAACGCGAATCGGTTACATACAAAAGTTCGCGTGGAATGAAAACTCAGGAACTTTACAAAAACTTCAAAATTCGTGAAAAAGAGCAGCTTTGCGGTGTCGGGCTTTTGAAAAGAAACGGAGTGGTAAACGACGAACAAGATAACAGATTAGATCGTTTTGCCAGCACTTCTCATATCGCTGCAAAGCCGTTTCTGCAGAATTTGACCGATGCCGAAGCATTCAGGAAATTCAAAAATTCGCTCTTAGATTTAGGAGTGAATTCAAGTGAATTTCACAGTGTTCCAAGCGAACAGGAACATAATATTTTCGGAACTGCTGACGGGCATTTGCTTTACGAAGAAAGAATGCGCGATTACTTTGATGAGAAAGACAAAATCAGCAAAGGTAAAGAAATCGTGCGAGATTTTTTAATAAACGCTTTCGATAATAAATCGCCTTTGCCGTATTACGCATTGCTTTTGGCTGACGGCGACAATATCGGCGAAGCGATTGATTCAAAGAAAACGCCTGACGAACATCGAAAAATATCAGAAGCATTGAGTAATTTTGCAAAATCCGTCAAAGAAATTGTCAACAAAGATCATCAAGGTTCGCTTTTCTATGCCGGTGGCGACGACGTTCTCGCACTCGTGCCGCTTCACACGGTTTTAAGTTGTGCGGAAAAACTTAATAAAACGTTCGCTGAATGTTTGAAGGATTTTGAATATAACGATAAGCAATCAAATGAAATGAAAAAGCCGACGCTCTCGGTCGGGATTGCCGTCACGCATCATCTTGAACCTCTTTCCGACGCGCTCGAATTAGTTCGAAAGGCTGAAAAAACGGCGAAAGATATTGACGGCAAAAATGCTTTGGCGATTATTGTTGACAAACGAAGCGGAACGGCTCGAACAATTAAGGGACAATTTGCAAAAAACAAAGATTCAAATGGAATTATTGAATATCTGCGCCAACTGATTAATTTCGATAATCAAGGCGATATTTCACGGCAAGCAGCTTACGAACTGCGCGATTTAGCCAAGCGTCTGGAAGTTTTCGGTGACAAAGACAAAACAGAGGAGTTTGCCGAAATTAAAACACGCGAAGCCATTAGAATCCTAAAACGTAAATTGAAAGATGCCGAAAATGAAGATTTTAGGAATGGTAAATTTTCCGAATTAATCAAGATTTTAGAGGAAGATACGGGTGCAGAAAAACTTGCTGAGGAACTTATCACGGCTAAGATTTTCGCCGATGCCGAGAAAATGGCGGGAATTATAAACAACGAATCGGAGGAAAAAGTAAATGATTAAAAAAGAAAGTTTTTGGTTAATTGAACCACGCGACACGCTGATTGTGCGCGACGGCAAACCATTTGGCAAAGAAGCCGGCAATCGCGCTGATTCACTAGAATTTCCTTTTCCTTCAACCACAACCGGCGCGGCGCGAACTCGTGCCGGGTTGAGTGTGATTGATTATGATTTGTCTGAATTCAAAAATCATAAAATCGGCGATAACAGTCTTGCAGATTTTGTGCAAACCGAAATCGAAGTCAGCGGCGCACTTTTGGCGGAAATTAAAGATGAAAAGGTGGAATTATTGGTTCACGCGCCTGCCGATGCGGTTTTGTTTGAAGTTAAAACAGACGGTAAAAAAGATGAACATCACGCGAAAATTATTCCGCTTTTACCGATTGAAAATGATGAAGAATTTTCTTCAAATCTGAATAAAAAAGATGAAAAAGAACTTCGTTTGCTCGGTTTAAAAAAACATCAAGACGGCAAACCGCACAAAAAAGCACCGAAATTCTGGCATTGGGAAAAGTTTGAGAATTGGCTGAAAAGCCCGCAACTTGACCCGCATTATGAGTTAAAAAAACTCGGCATCGGTAATCTCGAAAAAGACCGCCGGACACACGTTGAAATGGATTATGAAAATAAATCCGGTAAAGACGGCGGGCTTTTTGAAACTCGCGGGTTGGAATTTACACGCAAAATTGAACCGAAAGACGATGACAAAAACCGCGTTTCATTCAAAAGATACGGCTTGATTTTGAAAGTTGAAGCGAACGATTTTGAAGGTGAAATTAAAACCGGAATCGCTCCGCTCGGCGGCGAACGGCGACTTGTTTCGTGGCGTAAAGTAGAAAATTCGTTTCCTAAAATTGACGGGGAAATGAAAAAGAAAATCATCAAAACCGGAAATTGCCGCTTGATCTTGCTGACTCCGGCAATTTTTGAAAACGGCTTTTATCCGAAGTTTGGAAACGAAAATATCACTATTGAAGCAGTCGCAGTTAATCGTTACCAAGTTATTTCCGGTTGGGATTTCAAAATTCACAAACCAAAACCGACACGCCGAATGTGTCCGGCTGGAAGTGTTTTCTTTTTGAGATTTACCGATAAAGCGAATATCGAACAATGGCTTGAAGAAACTTGGTTTAACTGCATCAGCGATGACGAACAAAACCGCAAAGACGGTTTCGGTTTGGCAGTTATTGGAAATTGGAAAAGAAAATATCTTAAATTGGAGGTCGCTTTGAAGAATGAGAAAAATTAACGACGATTTAGAGACAAAAGCTAGTGAGATTTTTAAGCAAATGAACGAGTTTGCCGCGCAAAATAACGGAAGGATTTTTGTAGATAAAAATCGCATTACACAAATACGCAAATACAAACTCATCACACCGCTTTTCGGCGGCGGCGTTTCTCCGCGTGAAAACGATCCGTCAAAATTAATCCGTGAAACATCAATTCGCGGTCAACTCCGTTTCTGGTGGCGAGCAATGCGCGGAAGCGGAAGTTTGGCGGAAATGAAAAAACGCGAAGACGCAATTTTTGGTAGTGCGAATCAGGATTTTGGACAATCGAAAGTTTTGATTGCGATAACAGTTGATAAAATTGGAACAAGCGAAAAAATTTATGAAAGCGGTGGTGGAAATCCTAAAGCTATTGAAAAATGGCAAAAAATTGCATACGCGGCTTTTGCTCTTCAACCAACCAATGACGAACCTAAACAAAAAGAAATTCGTGTCGGTGTGGAATTCGCATTAAATATAAGCTATTCCCCCAAAATAGAGGTAAAAAACAATAAAGGTGAAATTATTGTCATCGTTGAAGATACCGCATTAGAAATCGAAGCTGCACTTTGGGCTTGGGAAACTTTCGGCGGAATTGGCGGACGAACTCGGCGAGGATTCGGCGCAATCGAGTTGGACAAAATTAACGGCGAAACTGTTAATATCAAAAAATACAAAACATCTGCCATCGAAGCCGAAATTAAAGCTAATTTAGCAAAATATCTTTTGCTGAACAAAACTTGCGATAAAAACACACCGCATTTAACGATTGAATCGGTTTTCAAAATCAAGACAAGCAACAATTCAATTAATGCTTGGGGAAATGCCATAGAATTATTCAGAAAGTTTCGACAATTCCGTATAAATGAGAAAAATCCAAGTCAGCCCAATTTTGGTAAAAGTCAATGGTCTGAACCGAGGGCAATTAAAGCTATTGACCGAAACTCTCCAAATGAAGGTTTAGTAAAATTTCCGCGTGGTGAATTCGGGTTGCCAATAATTTTTCATTTTCCGCAAAAAGAAATAGGATTGCCGGATTACACCCTAAACTTGAAAAATGAAGAGCGATTAGCAAGTCCTCTGATTTTGAAACCAATAAGTTGTAATGATGGAGCTATTGCAATTGCACTATTAATTGAGGCTCCAAAAGCAAGTGATTTGTCGCTTGAAGTTAAAAGCAGTAACAAACAAAAAGATGTTTCCGCAAAACTTACGCCGCAGGAAGCAAAACAATTAACAGAAAACGGATTAACGCCACTTGCAAATAAAACAGATATTTTGCTGGCATTTTTGGACTTTTTTGCCAATGATGGCGCGGACATTCAAAACAGAGATAATACACAAAGGAGAAAATATTAATGAACGAATCTTGTTTGACATTTATACATACACTTTCGCCGCTTCACGCAGGAACGGGGCAAGGCGTGGGCGTGATTGATTTGCCGATTGCCCGCGAAAAGGCGACTAATTTACCGTTTTTGCCCGGTTCGACTTTGAAAGGAACTTTGCGCGACGTGTGCGAAATAGACAAGCGCGATAATATTTTCGGCAAAGGCGGCGATGCGGACGGAAAATCCGGCGCGGCGATTTTCAGCGATCAGAAACTTTTGTGTCTGCCTGTTCGCAGTCTGTTCGGCACGTTTGCGTGGGTAACTTCGCCGTTTATTCTCGAAAGATTTAAACGTGATTGTCAGATAATTCAATCAAGTAATGATGAAAATAAAAAATTGCCAAATAATCCTCAAATTCAGATTGATGAAAAAAATGAAAAGGCTTTTTGTATTGTTACGAATTCCAGCAAACTTATTTACTCTGAAGATTTAGTAATTCTGGAAGATTTAGATTTAACAATTCAAGAAAAATCAGATGATTGGGCTGATATTCTGAGCAGAAAAATCTTTGCTAAAGATATAGATTGGCAAAGTCTTTTCAAACAACGTTTTTGCATTGTTTCCGACGACGTAATGAATTTTTTGGCGGAAACGGCAACCGAAATCACGGCGCGAAATGAGTTAAAAGAAAATAAAACTTCCAATAATCTTTGGTATGAAGAAAGTTTGCCGACGGAAACGATTTTGAGCGGTGTTTTGGCAACCGTAAAAAACGGAAATGATATTGATGTTGTCGGAACGGTCAAAGATTTGTGCGAAAAACCGATTCAACTCGGCGGAAATATGACCGTCGGGCGCGGATTATGTCGCGTAATTATTGCAAACGGAGGCGAAAAATAATGCTTACCCGAAATCAAAAATTCGCGCTCGCAGTTTATGACAAAGTTGTTAAGGTCGGCGACAAATATCCAACGGAAAAAGATTCTGCCCTGAAAGATAAGTATCAAAAACAGCGGAATAAATACGGTGCGATGGCGCAAAAACTGCCTTTGTTGATTCGCACGGCGGGTTTGGCTCAGGCAATCGGCTTTCTTGAAGCAAAATCAGAAAAAGCAAGTGAAGAACCGAATTTATTGTTGCTTAAAGATTTATCGGAAGTAATCGAAGTGGAAATGAAACTTGATGGAAAATTTCCCGACAAATGCCGCAATGCTGAAATGACCGAATATCTGCGATTGACGCAAAACACGCTTGCCGCGCTGTTATGGTTCAAACGATATTCTGTTTCGGTTTTAGATGTTGAAGAAAATGCGCGAGGTGAAGAAAATGAAAATGAAAACTAGACGCGAAAAACTTGAAAGTATTTCTTTTGCGACCAATGTCAATCTTGGTTTGTGGCTCGATAAATTTATTGGCGGTCAGAATATTGATGGAGTAAAAGAAGAAAAAAATGACGAAAAGTTTAAGTCGAAACTTATCAATGAAGCGACGCAAATTAAAAGTTCTAACGAATACAAAGTATTATTCGAGCGACGGCAGGAAAACCTAGCGCAAATTGAGCCGAATCTTTTCAAGGCAATCAAAATTGACAGCCGAATGATTATTGGATTGGGCGGCGAAAGCGTTTGGGAAAATGCGATTTCGATTCATCGAACTTACGGTGTTCCGTTTATTTCGGGCAGTTCGCTGAAAGGTTTGGCGGCAAGTTATGCTCACAAATTTATCGAAGGATGGGCAAAAAATGCCGAACCAACTTTAGAATTGGAAAAAGGTGAAAAGGTGAATCTTCATCAATTCGTTTTCGGTTCGCAGGAAAGCGCGGGATTTATTACCTTTCACGATGCTTTGTTGTTCCCAGACAGCAAAAATGTTCTCCACGCCGACATAATGACGGTTCATCATCAGGATTATTACAGCGACGGCACAAAACCGCCGGCTGATTGGGATTCGCCGACACCGATAAATTTTATTTCGGCTTCGGGCGAATATCTGCTCGCGTTGACGACACTTGAAGGCGGCGAAAAATGGCTTGAAATCACCGCGCAAATTTTAGAAAACGCTTTCAAGGATGAAGGAATCGGCGCAAAAACTTCAAGCGGCTATGGACGTGCAACTTTGACCGATAATTTTCCGAAAACTGCGAAAATGAAAGAGTTGGAAGATGAGCGAAAACGTGCCGAAGATGAAAGAAAACTAGCTGAAAGCGCACGCCGGAAAGAAGAAATACGTTTAGCGGAAGAAAGGTCGCGCGAAGAAAAAAGACTGGCGTGGGAAGCAGAACAGCAAGCGAAACTTGAGCAGAAACGTCAAGGTGAAAGTTCAAAAGTTCAAAATATCTTCCGACAAATTGCCGCACTTGACGCAAATAAGAAAAAAATTGAAAAAGAATTTGAGAAGATTACCAAAGCAATTTATAAACTGGACAACACCGAACATAAAAAACAACTCGCCGCCGCCGTTCTTGAAAAAATGGCGCAATTGCAAAGCGTTAATGTGAAAATTGATGTTTCGAGGAAATGGTTTAAAACTTTGAAAAAACTTAAAGGAGAAAATTAATAATGGCAACGGTTCTACTTAGTTTTATTGGAACAGTAATTTATCAAAGTTGTAAATACGTTTACAACGAGATGGCTTGCGAAACACATTTATTTCCAAGTGCCATCAACAATTTTTTCAGAGACGCAGACAGATTAATCGTTTTTTTGACAGATGAAGCCGAAAAAGCCAAGCGCAAAGACGATGACATAACTTATTTTGAGCAATTAAGAGAAGGGCAATCGGCAAATAATCTACTGATACCGGAATTAATCAAAATAAAAAGTGGGAAAAATCAAGCGGAACTTTGGGAAATATTTGAAACTATTGCATCAAGTTTGAATGAGAATGACGAAGTTGTTTTTGATATAACACATGCTTTTCGATCTTTACCTTTGTTGAGTTTTTTGGTGATCGCATTTTTGCGGGAAACAAAAAATATAAAACTGAAAGCAATTCTTTACGGAGCATTTGAAGCAAAATATAAAGATGATAAAGGTTTAGAAACTACACCCGTATTCGATTTATCACCGTTTATAGAACTTTTAGATTGGCTTTCCGCAACGAAGCAATTCAAAAATACGGGGAATGCAAATTTTTTAGTTGAATTGTTGCATTCAAGTCAAGATACAAGGTTATCAACATCCATTTCTGCGCTTTCCGATTCATTAAGATTACTGCGTCCGTCGAGTGTGATGGACAAATCTTTGATACTTTCAAAACAATTATCTAACGAAGAAAATCGCAAACGTATAAAATCAAAGCCTTTTCTTGAATTGCTTGAGTCAGTAGAAAAAAGTTATTCAAAATTTGGTCTTGAAAAACCAATAGAAAACAAGGTGGAATTTATAGCAAGATTAATAGAATTGGCAAACTGGTATTTTGAAAAAGGTCAGTATGTTCAATCAATCGCCACCATTCGAGAAACGATTGCAACTATTGTTTGCCACAAACTAAAGCTAGATTTTTTTAAGTCCAAAGATAATAGAACATTAGCGGAAGGCTATCTGAATCAAAGAGATAACGAACCAATTAATTACGAATGGAAAGATACAAATTTGCCAATTGAATTGAAGGAACTTTGGAAAAGCGTGACAGATTTACGAAATGATGTTCTTCACGTCGGGTTTAATGAAAGTCCGAGAAGCACAAACAAAGTAATCAAGCAAAATAAGGAATTTCTTGACGAATTAAAAGAGATTTTAGGATGAACAAATTATTATTACTCAACGCTTCCGTCTTAACATCTTACGGTGATTTTCGGTTTGTGAGATTGAATTTGGCGGAAGCGCAAAAAGTTGTCGGGGAATTTGTCGCGGATGAAAATAAACAAATTGAGTCGGCGATTGGACACGCGGCGACGGCGGAGATTTTGACGGAATTGCTGGAATTTAGGGTTGAACCGAACCGCATTGAATTTTTGCAGACGGCGGAAGATGCGGCGTTGATTTTCAGGTTGAAAAGACGTGCGCCGGAAGGTGCGGTTTTGAATCGGGCGCAGATCGAGGAAATCGGTTATGAATTCGGGCTTTTGACGAAAACGGATTGATTCCGATTGTGACTGGCAGTCGAAAAACGTTATTTGGCAACGTTGCAAATGCGCGTGTTTCTGCCTTGATTTTAGAAAAATGAAAGATAAAAAACAAATTCTCTTATGCGTAGCGGGAATGACTCCGCAGATCGTGACCGAAACTTTGTGGGCATTAGTGAATAATAATGAACGGGTTGACGAAATTCGGGTGATTACGACATTGGCAGGAAAACGGAAGCTGATTGCTGCCTTACTTGGCGAAAACGGGAAATTTGATGAGTTTTGTCGTGAATTCGGCATTGAGCGCGATTCGATTAAGTTTGATGAAACGACGATTACGCAGCTTCAAAAGCCGGACGGCGAAAATCTTGAAGATATTCGCACGGCAGAAGATAACGAGATTGCCGGAAACGAGATTTGCCGCATCGTGCGCGAGCTTTGCAAGCGGGGAAATACGCGTATTCACGCTTCGGTCGCAGGCGGGCGCAAGACGATGAGCGTTTATCTGGCGGCGGCAATGTCGCTTTTCGGACGTGCCGATGATTGTTTGTCGCACGTTTTGGTCAGCGAAGAATTTGAAACCTGTGCGGATTTCTTTTATAAACCGAACAAGCCGAAACTTATCAAACTACGCGACGGACGCGAAGTTTTAACCGATGCGGCAGAAATTTATCTGGCGGAAATTCCGTTTGTGCGGCTTCGCGGAGCGCAGATTGATTTATTTGAAAGAGGCGGCGAAAATTTTTTCACGGCAGTTGCCAAAACTCAGGAAGATTTGCAGGTTCTCGAAGCCAACTACAATTTGCAAATTCATCTTTCAGACAGACAAATCCAAATCGGAAACCGCGTATCTTCTTTAAGCGAGCGTGAATTTTTCATCTATGTTTTGTTTATCAATTTACTGCGTAAAAACTTTGGCGATACCGGATTTATCGAGTTAGATAAAATTCCCGTAAAAGAATTTGATGAAATTTGCCGTTTGATTTCAAAAACTTCAGCTGACGGTGAACTCGGATTAAACGAATTCGGCGGCTTAAAACGCGGCGAGTTTTTGCAAAATTTATGTGTTGATCTTTATAATTTAAAACATCCGAATTTGAAAGAAAATATCGTCAGAAATGATGTTGTTAAAGCCATGCGCGAAGTAATCAGCAAAATTAAAAACGATCTGCGAAAGAATGAATTTCCCGAAGAATTTGTCATCTTCAATAAAAATATTCGTCAAAGAAAAAACTCTCCCAGCTTCGGAATAAAAACCGATCCGAAACGATTTCGATTCGTTACAAAATAACTTTTTAATAAAATAATCCGCTCATTTTCCGCTTTTTGCGTTTTCTCTACATTTAATAAACAGGAAACAAAATCTGTTCCGGCAAATTTACCGGCAAACTTGTTTTGCGTTTGTAAGGCTAAATATCACGGTAATCTAACGGCAGATTACAAAGGAGCAGAAAATTATTTATGAAACGAATATTTATAGACATCGAAACACTGCCGACCGACGAAAAAAATCGTGAATTTGTTGAGAGAAAACTGCAGAAAAGTTTATTCAGACGCGGTTTGGCTATGAGCGATGCAGAATTTAAAATCCGCGTCGATATTGCTTTCGGCGAAACGGCTTTGCAAGGCACTTTGGGTAAACTTTTGTGCATCGGTTTAGCGATTGACAACAACGGAAAAGCCGAAAAACCTTGCGTTTGCGGGCAAGATAAAGACACGAAATCTCTGCATCTTGACGAAGCGAAAACCTTAACACAGTTTTGGAATCATCTTGACAGAATTAATTTTGATCCGAAAAAAGATTTGATCGTCGGGCATAATATTTTAGGTTTCGATCTGCCGTTTTTGTATCATCGTTCAATGATCTGCGGCGTTCGTCCTTCGCATCAATTGCTGAACGGAAAGCCATGGGAAATCGCGGAATTTATTTATGACACGATGGATAGATGGCAAATGGGCAAATTTTACGAAAAAGTCGGTTTGGAAGAATTGGCGTTGGCGTTCGGGCTTGATTGTCCGAAAACAGGCGAAGTTCACGGCGGCAATCTGCTCGAATCTTTTCGCGCCGGAAAACACGAAGAAATCCGCGAATATTGTTTGAAAGACGTGCGCTGCACACGCGAGCTTTATTATCAAATGACGCTGCAAAAAATGCCCGAAACGATTGGAGAAAAAGCACTTGAACTTGCGCTTCGCGCCTAAAAAATATGAAAAAAAATTCTTTGGAAAACACAAATAAAGAACCGATTCCGGTGCGGATGATCAATGAATTCGCGTATTGCCCGAGGCTTTTTTATCTCGAATATGTTCAGAGAGAATGGGCGGAATCGGCGGAAACACTCGACGGCAAATTCGTCCATCGGCGGGTTGATAAGGAAACCGGAAAAATTCCCGAAACGGCTGAAGATCAAAGTGAAGAATCGGAAATTCACGCTCGAAGCGTCTGGCTCGGATCGGAAAAATTGAATATCTCGGCAAGAATTGACGTTCTCGAAGCCGAAGGCAAAACGGCAACACCGATTGATTACAAACGCGGAAAACCGAAAAACGTGGATGAAGGCGTTTATGAGCCGGAAAGAGTTCAGCTTTGTTTGCAAGGTTTGATTTTGCGCGATAACGGTTTTGAATGCGATTTCGGCTTTATATATTTTGCCGAATCACAGCAAAGGGTAAAAATCGAATTTACCGCCGAATTGATTTTCAGAAGCGTTGAACTTTTGAACGAGGCGGGAATTATTGCCGAATCGGGTGAAATTCCGCCGCCGCTCGTTAATTCGCCGAAATGCACCGGATGTTCGCTCGCCGGAATCTGCTTGCCGGATGAAGTGAATTTTTTGAGTTGTGAGACGGAAGCCGTGAGTCTTGAGTCTGAAAATATTTCATTAAATCCGGATTCAAGACTTCCGACTCAAGACTCCCGGCTCAGGAAGCTGATGCCTTCACGCGACGACACGATTCCGGTTTACGTGCAGGGAAGTTACGGTTTGAGCGTCGGACTGAAGGGTGACGAACTCGAAATCCGCGAAAAAGGGAAAGCGGTATCGAGCGCGAAGATTTTTGAAACTTCACAATTGAGTCTTTTCGGGAATGTGCAGATTTCGGCGCAGGCAATTCGCGAACTGGCGAGCCGCGAAGTTCCGGTCGTGCATTTATCATACGGCGGCTGGCTGAACGCCGTAACGACCGCACCGCCGCACAAAAATATCGAACTCCGCCGCGCTCAATTTGCCGCCGCCGCCGATAAAGAAAAATGTCTGAATCTGGCGCGTTCGTTCGTTTCGGGAAAAATTTATAATCAGCGAACGCTTTTGCGGCGAAATGCGAAGGAACTTCCCGCAGATTCGCTCGTTTTTTTGCGCGAAATGCGCCGCAAATCCGAAAAAGCCGCAAATTTGCCGGAACTTCTCGGACTTGAAGGTGCGGCGGCACGCGAATATTTCTCACATTTTTCGCTATTGTTCAAACAGGACGGCTATGGAGATTCTTTCGATTTTAAGACGCGCAACCGGCGTCCGCCGAAAGATCCCGTCAACGCGCTTTTATCATTTCTGTATTCGATGCTGACAAAGGAAATGCTCGTAACATTGATCGGCATCGGCTTTGATCCTTATCTCGGTTTTTATCACCAGCCGCGCTACGGTCGCCCCGCGTTGGCTTTGGATTTAATGGAAGAATTCCGTCCGTTAGTTGCAGATTCGGTCGTCATCGGTTTGATAAACACGGGGGAAATTCAGCCGCACGATTTTATACAAAGACTGACGGGCTGCGCTCTGACCGATTCCGGCAGAAAGCGCGTAATTCAGGCTTTTGAACGTCGTTTGAATACGACGATCACGCATCCGGTTTTTGGCTACACGGTCAGCTATCGAAGAATTTTCGAGATTCAGGCGCGTCTTTTAGCCCGCTTTCTATCGGGCGAAATCTCCGAATATCCGTCGTTTATTACTAGATAAAAGCTTAAATGTGAAAAAGTGAAAAAGCTAAAAAGGTGTTTAATTCACAAACATTTCCACTTTTCCACTTTTTAATTATTGATAATTATGAAAATTCGATATTTAGTTTGCTACGATATTTCGGACTCGAAACGTCTGCAAAAAGTCCACAGAAAAATGAAGGGCTACGGCGAAGCCCTGCAATATTCGGTTTTTTGCTGCGATCTGACCGATTCCGAAAAAATAATTCTCCGGGGCGAACTCCACGCCCTGATCAACCACCGCGAAGATCAAATTTTGTTCGTCAAACTGGGCAATTCGATGAGCGAACGAGCCGAAAATATGGAAACCATCGGACGCGCCCTCTCGCTTCGCGAACAAAAACTTGCCGTAATTGTCTAAATGCCGAAGTTGTAATAAAATAAAGTCAAATCTGAGAAAAATATGATTCGAGAAACAAACAATCTGAATACCGTGAAAAATTTTCGAGAGGTAAACCGTTTCGGATTTAGCGGACATCTCTCGCACGGGTTAAAGTTAATTAATTCAACCAATTATATTTTGACAAAAAGAATTTTGAGATTATTTTGCAGTAAAGTTGCGAACCACTCGCAAACCAATCTGCAAAGTCTCCAAATAATGGGGTTAAAGCCACGCGATTTCCACGTCTGAAAAGATGTGGTTCCATTGAAGCCGCCGCCGAAAACTCCTTTAAGAAGTTTTGTTAGGAAATTGCCCGAACCTCCGGAAGCTCCGGCAACTGCCGCCACGCCCGGATTCGCTCCAAGACCAGTCGCAATGGTCATTAAAAGCTGGTTAGTTTTGTCGATTTTTTCGACAATCGGTTTGGCGATCGGATTATTGGTTTCAGTAAACGCCTTTGCCAGTTCCGGCGGAAGCAGATTATCTAAAAGACTCTTCGTAATATTTGAAACGACATTTTGATTGGCAAATTTCAAAAGGTCGCCGAGGATCGGAATATCTCCGACTTTGCCCAAAGATTTATTGAGAAACCCGACCGCTTTGTCATAAGCAGCAATTATTCCGTCGGCAACGGCTTCATT